>JBDQJG010000042.1:0-18803 GCA_040263955.1 Verrucomicrobiales bacterium | reverse complement strand
GGCTCTCACCGGGAGACAATGTTCTTCTGGTTGCCTTCGGCGCGGGACTGACCTGGGCCAGCGCCGTCGTCAAGTGGTAGCCCGGCCTGTTTCTTTCTCTCGTCGAACGGCGACCGTGCTTTGATGTGTCCGCTTCGGGATGCGCGGCTTGCCCGGGCGAGCGGTGGTGGTATTTGCAGGTCAAAAGGTATGGCCCTTGATCTGCATGAGTGCCGCATCCATGGCCTCGGCTAATGCCAGGGTTGTGGCATGGGAATGACCGGGGCATTCGATCAACCCTGCATCCAGCGCATTCATAGCTGCCACGATCTCGCGCTTTACGAGGCTTTGGTCGGAAGCTTCGAAGGTTTCGGGTTGCCCGCCGTCAGGAATGAGGGTTGCCTTGATGGCACGGTGAGCATCGGGCAAGTGAATGCGGCCGGTTTCACCGAGCACTGTCGCATCGAGGCTGGTTGTGGCATTGATCGAGCAGGTGAGTGTTCCGATTGCTCCGGAGGTATGGCGGGTGGAAATACTGGCAGATTCCTCCACGCCGGTCGAGGAGAGGATTCCGGTCGCTTTCACCTCGATCATGTCTCCGAGAAGAAGCTGGGCCAGCCCGAGTGGATAGATGCCAACATCAAGTATGGCACCTCCCGCAAGCTTCGGATTCAAGAGGCGGTCGGAGGGATCCAGCGAGCCGCGAAAACAGAAATCCGCCTGCAGGATTTTCGGCAGGCCGATTCTGTTTTCTCCGATCCATTGCCGTGCTGTCTGGACGGCCTCGAGAAAACCGGTTTTGAGTCCTTCCATGAGAAAGACATTGTTTGCGCGGGAGATGTTGATGAGTTCGCGGGAGGCGGCCGCTGAGGGCGTGAGGGGCTTTTCGCAGAAGACTGCCTTACCGGCCTCCAGAGCGCTCTTGGCGATCTCGGCATGGAACGCATGTGGTACCACGATGTAGACGATGTCGACCTCCGGATCCGAGAACAACTCGCTGTAGCTGCCATAGGCGACCTCAAATTGGTGGGCCTCGCGGAATGCATCGGCTTTTTCAAAGTCACGTGAGGCGACAGCACGGAGTCGCACGCGGTCCACACTTCGCAGCTCATCGCAGAACATCCGGGCGAAGCGTCCCGGACCGATAAGACCCCAGGCGTAGGCTTTCGGTGCGTCAGACATATTTCGGAACAGAACCCAGAATCCGCAGTTGTGCGCGAAAAAAAAAGTCTCGAGGCAAATGCGCCTCGTTGGCGGGCGAGGGCTTGGGTGCAACCTGCCGTGATGAACGTGACGACATGTGTGGTTGACCCGTTGGTTGATCCGTCGTCATTGACCTGCTGGCCAGGCCCCTCAGCAGCTAATTGAATCATGGCAAATCAGACGAAGTGGAAGTGCAATATGTAATCGGTCTTGGATGCAATGCAGGCGATCGGCCAGCAGCCGCAGTCTTTGGTGAGGCTCGTGATCGTCTCGTGGTCGGTTCCGGGGCGTCCCGTGTGAGGTCATCCGCTCTGTATCGATCAACTCCGGTGGATTGCGCTCCGGATACGCCGGACTTTATCAACGCGGTGATCTCCTTTTGCTGTGTTATCCCGGCGATCAGTCTGTTGGATCTGTGCCAGCAGATCGAGGTCGAATTCGGTCGACCTCGCCTGCATGGTTATCACCAGCCGCGTACACTGGATCTTGATATCATCACTGCGGGTGATCTCCGGATCGCGGAGAAACGTCTGGTGGTGCCGCACCCGGAGGCACACCGGCGGGCTTTTGTGCTGCGGCCACTGAGCGAACTGGACCCGGATTTTGTCATTCCCGGTCATGTCGTGAACATCACAGCCATGCTGGCTGGGCTTCCCGGTAATGGCGGCGATGTGACGCTGCTGGAGGCGGGCTGGTAAACCCGGCAGGTAGACTGTTGGAGTTGAACTTTGGTTTCGGATATACGAAAGGGATGCTCAGCTCAGATGACGGTTTCAACAAGACAGAGGTGGGATGCAGGTGCCATGAGGCAGTCCTTTGTGAGTCGCAAAGCTTGCGGGGAAAGGTTGGCGTGCCTGACAGCCTACGATTATCCGACCGCTCGCATCCTCGATGAAGCGGGTATCGACGTGGCACTGGTGGGGGATTCCCTCGGCATGGTGGTGCTTGGCTACGAGGATACTACCTCGGTTACCATGGCTGAGATGCTGCACCACACGAGAGCGGTTTCCCGTGGGGTTCAGCGGGCGGTGATCCTGGCGGATCTACCATGTGGCAGTTATGACAATCCGGCCGAGGCAGTAGGCAATGCACGGCTGCTGATTGACGCCGGGGCGGATGCCGTCAAGCTCGAGGGCGGACTTGCCGTGATCGAGCAGGTTCGGGCAATCCTCGGGGAGGGGATCGCGCTGTTCGGTCACGTCGGAATGCTGCCCCAACACGTACGGGAGGATGGTGGTTACAGGAAGAAGGGGAAAACCGATGCAGAGCATGCCGCGATTCTTGCTGATGCAGAGGCGCTCAGTGAGGCTGGTGCCTGCGCCATTATCGTTGAGAGTGTAAAGTCCTCCGTCGGACGGGAGGTGACCGAGTTGGTAGCCGTGCCAACGATCGGAATCGGTTCGGGTGGCCGCTGCGATGGGCAGGTATTGGTTATTGATGATCTGCTCGGATCTTTTCCGTGGTTTCGGCCGGGCTTTGCGCGCCCCAGGGCGGATCTTGCCGGTGAGGCCCTGCGTGCGGTGGGTGAGTTTATTGTGGCCGTAAAGCAGACAGGGGACCCGAATCACGGTATCGACTGAACGGGGTCTTCGCGGGCTTCCTGGTTAGCCCGGAAAAAATGAAAGGTATTCCGGGCTTCGATAGTATTATCATTCATTCGAGCAAGTCATGAAAAGAAACCGCAGATCATTCCTCAAGGGTGGAGCATCCACTGTCATCGCCGCTCCGTTTGTCAGTCGTATCTCGTGGGGCAAGGTCTCTCCTATGCAGCGGGTGCAGCACGCTGCCGTCGGGATCGGGGGCATGGGGCGGCATGATGTGAAGTCGCTTACCTCTCATGAGGCGTTGACACTGGTGGCGGCCACCGATGTCGATACCAGGCACCAGGAGAGGCTCAAGGGAGCCGGTCACGATGTCCCGATGTACCTGGATTGGCGCGAGATGTTCAGCAAGGAAGAATTCGACTCGGTCAGTGTCTCGACGCCCGACCATCTGCACGGCATCATCGGCTTGAGCGCACTGCGGATGGGTAAGCATGTCTACGGCCAGAAGCCGGTTGCCAAACGGATCCGGGAGTGCCGTCAGATGACCGAGGCGGCCCGGGAGACGGGAGTGGTTACTCAGATGGGCAACCAGTTGGCTTCGTCGCTGCAGGAGCGGATGGCGGTGGAACTGCTGCGGGCGGGAGCAGTAGGTAAGATCAAGCGAGCCCATGCCTTCAGCAAGAAGAATTGGGGCGATGACAAACCGATTCCCGAGGGCGCCGACGCGGTGCCGGGAACACTCGATTGGGATCTCTGGTGCGGTCCGGCGCGCAAGCGTCCCTACCGCAGCGGATACTACCATCCCAGCAACTGGCGGAAGCGGCAGGACTACGGTACCGGGTGCCTCGGGGACATGGGTTGCCACATCTGGAACCCGCTTTACCGCGGTCTCGGCTTGACCGCCCCGATTTCCGTCAAGGCCTCAGTGGGTGTGCCCAATCCCGACAACTGAGCGACCAGGGAGCACGTTCGTTATTTTTTCCCCGGCAATGAATTGACGGAAGGCGAGACCATCGAGGTAACCTGGTACAGCGGCAGCGAGCAGCCTCCGGAAGCGGTTCTGGCGGTCATTCCCGAGAACCTGCGGGTCGACGGAGGGACGATCTACGAGGGCACTGAGGGGCTGCTTCTGGCTCCTCACGGGAACACCCGGCCGTTTCTCTTTCCGATGGAGAAGTTCACCGGCTACCAATACCCGAAGCTCGAACCCCGCGACCACTACCACGAGTATATCGACTGCATTATCGGCAAGCAGCAGGAGGCACCGATCTCCAATTTCCTTTATGCGGGTCCGGCCACCGAGTCGGTGTTGCTGGGCTGTGTGGCCAGCCTGTTCCCTGACCAGCAGCTTGAGTGGGATGCCGAGGCGTGCCGGGTCACGAACCTGGAGGAAGCCAATGCTCACCTAAGCATCGATTACCGCGAGGGCTGGCAGGTGCTGGACGCCAGTTCGGTGCCAGCCGAGGCAGCCGGGGTATAGGACTCGGCGGGGGTTCGGTTGGAGAGATTAGTGGATGCGCCCTTGCGCGATCGAGCAATCCGGGTAGTATCAGCACCTTACCCGTTGCTCACGTGGCGGAATTGGTAGACGCGCATGATTCAGGTTCATGTGGGGAGACCCGTGGAGGTTCGAGTCCTCTCGTGAGTACCATCTTTTTCCTGTCCGATGTCCCGATTTCATGGGGCCGGCAATGTTTAAAACGTTTCGGGCTATGCAGGATTCGGCTTATGTGCACGGCGCTTTCAGCCGGATCGCGAAACGTTATGTGCTGACCAATCACGTTCTCAGTATGGGGATTGATGTGCTGTGGCGACGCCGTGTCGCGCGAATGGTTGCCCGGTATCAGCCTTCACTGATTCTGGATGTGGCCACCGGCAGCGGAGATCTTGCGCGCTCGGTAAATCAGGCTTGCCCTGCAGCGACAGTAGTCGGCGCAGATTTCTGTCTCCCCATGCTTAAGGAAGCGAAACTGCGTGGGCTCGAAAACCTCGTTGTCGCGGACGGCACCCGGTTGCCATTCGATGATAATAGCTTTGATGCGCTTACTGTCGGATTCGGGCTGCGTAATATGGCCTCGTGGCCGGGAGCACTCGCGGAAATGTCGCGCGTGGTGCGCAGTGGCGGTCCTGTGGTTGTGCTCGATTTCTCCCTGCCGAAGCCTCCTTTGGCGGCACCTTACAGGTTCTACCTGCACCAGGTTTTGCCAAGGGTTGCCGGTTTCCTGACCGGCGAGCAGGATGCCTACCGGTATCTCTCCGGATCCATCGAGGAGTTCCCATCGGGAGAGGCCATGCTTGAACTGTTTCGTAAAAGCGGACTCGAGAAGTGTCGGTGCCGTCGGTTGTCTGGTGGCATCGCCTCGATCTACCTCGGAGAAGTCGTATAAGGCAATGATGATTTGCCGGTGAGAGTTGCAGATGGTCGCCAACGCCCTCGGTTGGTTTACGGTGGGTAGACCCTGCCGGGCAGGCGCAGGCAGGCGATCTCGCTCTCACTCCGGAGCAGGCAGTAGGTGCCTGCTAATGTCGGGGCAGCCCAGCATTTGCCTTGCATGACTTCCAGCGATGCCAGTTCGCGGTGTCCCTCGGGTGAGGGTTCAAGCAATACGAGCATTCCGCGCTCGCTGAGCAGCAGGATGTGCGAGCCGACCACCAAATGCTGCCCGAATCCGTAGCGCCCGTCCTTCCAGATTCTGTCACCATTAGCCAGATCGACGCAGGCGAGAGTGCCCTCGTCGAGACCGTAAAGATGATCGTTGATGATCGAAGCGGAGCTGAATTTCGTCTTCATGCGACGGGACTCCCAGATGCACTCTACACTCAGGGTGCCATCTTGATGCGCGAGAACGCCCAGCATGTGGCTGCCCTGGTTGTAGCTGGCGGTGATGATGACCTTGTCATTCTGCCACGTCAGGGGTTGCGCGACCTTGGGAAAATTGTTTCCCCAGGTGTAGTTCCAGAGTTTCTCGCCGGTGGCAGGGTCATGTCCAGCCACGCCGGAGCCGTGAACATTGAGGATCATCGGGCGTCCGTGAAGCTCGACCATTCGGGGTGACGAGTAAGTGCCGCCGGCAGAACCGGCGCGCCAGACCTCGGCCCCGGATTTCAGGCGGTAGGCGAGCAGTTCGGGACCTGTCTTGTTCCCCCCGGGAACGATGACCAGGTCGTCCGCGACCAGTGGACTCGCCGTGGTAGCCCAGGTGAGATTGGGCGCGGCAGCATCGTCGAGAATATTTCTCTGCCATAGCACCTCGCCATCAGCCAGCGCGAGACACGCTAGGATTCCGGTTCCGCCCAAGGTGAAGACGTGCGGGCCATGGATGGTGGGTGTCGAGCGCGGACCATCTCCTCCCATGGATTCGCTGAATCGCTCTCCTTGCCAGCATTGCTTCCAAAGCAGGTCGCCAGTGGCGAGATGGTAACAGGAGACCCACTCATCATCGCCTTGCTGCTCAAGCGTGATGACCTGTGTTCCTGATACCGCGCAGGCTGCCCAGCCGAGGCCAATGGGTTGACGCCAGAGAATCTGCGGTCCGGCTTTGGTCCAATCCGGATTCAGTTCGACTCGCGGAATTCTGCCATTCCTTGTCGGTCCGAGAAAAGTGAGGCAGTCGAGGGATCCGGGCAAGCTGCCCGCCTGTTCGGGTAACGAGTTGTCTGCTATGCGGGGAGTCAACGCCGGGGGCAGGGTCTGTTCGTGCTGCCTGCTCCAGCGCCACTCGAGACTCGGAAGAGATGTGCCTCCGTGGGATTTGCCAGGGCGCAGCAGGCCAATGGCCACAGCGCAGAGACACAGAGTTACTGCCATGACGATAACGAATCGTCGTCGCTTTGCTTGCGATGTGTTCTCGATCATGAAGCACCACCAGAACGCGAGGAGGCCCAAGGACAGAAGTGGTGCGGCGGCGTATATCCAGAAGCGGTAATAGGTTTCCGAAAGATAAGCTGCAAGTGCAAGGAAGGGGGTAAGAAGGCAGGCCAACAAAGCGAACCAGCTGCGGGTTTTTTTTCTTTTCCGACACTCAGAGTCGACGGGTTCAGCATGGGATTTCATGGTTCCAATAGAGAAGAGGCGCCTGTGGATAGTTCGACGGAAGGGGTTTCTCGTTCGAAGGGTTCGATCGCGAAACGGCCACCCAACCCTTCGCAATTCCGTGCCGCGACGGCTGCAGCCCTTTCCGCGCACTGCGAGGGGCGATTCCCCTGGGCGAGATAATAGAGGAAAGCACCGTGAAAGAGGTCGCCGCATCCGGTGGTGTCGACTACGTGTCGCGCCGGGACTGCAGCCTGAGAAAAGCGGTCGCCGGATCGGGGAAGATAAAATTCGCTACCTGCTTCGCCGCAGGTGATGCCGACAATGCTGGCGCCCTTCGATGCGAGTTCGGAAAGCATGGCATCGATTGATGTGCAGCCGGTCGCCGCCTGGGCAAAGTGTGATGAGACGATCAGAATGTCGGCCAACTCGAAAAGCGTGCGCGACTCCGGTCGAAATCGACCGGCGCCACCGTCGAAAGAGATCAGGGTTCGGCAGTTTTTTGCATACTCGATGGCTTGCATGGCAAGGCCGGCATGCCGCCCGTTCATATGCAGAATTTTCGACTGGCTGATCACTTCGAGATCGACTTCTCCCTGGTCGAGTTCCCGGGCGGTTCCCGGCTGGTAGGTGATGGCCCGGGCTCCATCGGATTGGCGAACGAGGATGGATGCGTGGCCGGTGGTGGTGCCGTTCTGGGTGGCCACCTGTTGGACGTTGACTCCATATCGGCGATAGCCACCGAGGATCAGATCGGGTGGTGGCCGGTCGCCGATTCGGTCGATCATGTGCGTTGTCCCACCGAGTGCCGCGGCGGCGCAAATGGCTGTGGCTGTCGGCCCGCCTCCCATCTCCGCGTACGCGATAGGCACGTAGACACAGTCGCCGGTCGGAAACGCATCGACAAGGTAGAGACGGTCGAGGGTGCTTGTTCCTATGCCGACGAGGTCGATGGGTCGATCAAGGGGAATCTCCATTCCAATGGCAGTTCCCCTAGCAGAGAAGCGTCCCGGTGACAAGTATGCGACGTCCGCGGTGGCCACCGGCATGATTGGCTTGGTTGCCGTGATAAGGTTTTGAAAAATCACCGATGGTCGATTATCTAGGGCGATGAAAGTTCTTGTTACGGGTGGGGCTGGTTATATCGGCAGTGTCACCACCGAGGAATTAATCCGAGCCGGTCATGAGGTAGTCGTATTGGATAATCTTTCGATGGGGCACCGTGAGGCGGTCCATCCGGCTGCTGTCTTCGTCGAGGCAGATCTAGCCAATCGCACAGCGATCGACCGGGTTATCGAAGAGCACGAACCGGAGGGAGTCATGCATTTCGCCTCCAAGACACTGGTAGGCGAATCAATGCAGGATCCGTTTCTCTACCTTGGAGATAATGTGACTAATGCCAGCAACCTCCTGCACAGCATGGCAGATCACGGGGTCCGCAAGTTCATCCTGTCATCCACCGCCAATCTTTTCGATGAGCCCGAGTCGATGCCAATCAAGGAGACCGAGCGCATTGTTCCGGGAAGCCCCTATGGCGAGTCGAAGTACATGATCGAGCGTATGCTTGACTGGATGGAGATGATTTACGACATGAAGTACTGCTGCCTGCGTTATTTCAATGCGGCTGGCGCTTCCGAAGAGCGGGGTGAGGACCACACTCCGGAATACCATATTATCCCGATCGTTCTTCAGGTTGCCCTTGGGCAGCGTGAGCATGTGACCGTGTTCGGGGATGATTATGATACTCCCGATGGCACGTGTGTTCGGGATTATATCCACATCAGGGACCTGGCATCCGCTCACATTCTGGCATTGGAAGATCTCGATCGTGGCAGTCGGAAATACAACCTCGGCAATGGCAACGGGTTCAGTGTCAAACAAGTGATCGATACCGCCAGCGAGATCACTGGGCGCAGGATTTCCGCGGTGATGGGTGAGCGTCGAGCGGGTGATCCGGATGTTCTGGTTGCAGATTCTTCTACCATTATCGAGCAACTGGGATGGCAGCCGGTTTTTCCGGATCTCAATTCGATCATTGAAACGGCGTGGAAATGGCATTCCACACATCCTCGAGGTTACCGCTCGTAGGGTGGGAGAAATGTTCGCCGTTTATCAGGGGGAGAAGGTGCAATCGATTTTGGGGATCGTGAGAGGTGTGAGCTTATTTTCCGCGGGTGTCCTTCGATCATCTTCCTCCTCAGCAATGAGGCTCATTGCCGGTGCACTCTCTTTAGGTGGCTAGCGAATCGAAACGGTCGCTCCCCGGGTCTTTCGCCTGCCGGAAAGGGCAGGTGATGAAGGCAGTGGCCTCTGTAATCAGTGCTCTGAGATGCGGGTCGGCCATGGTATCCGGTCGCAGTTCACGGTGACTCATCAGCAGAGAATCAGACGCGAATTTTCACGGGCGATGGATTGGCGCCTGGATAGTGCGGGAAGGGATACCGATTCCGGTTTCAGCGAAACGGCTGCGGTATCATTGCTGGTGTATCAGAACCAGGCAGCATCAGCCTGTCATCAGACGTATTCGCGCATCTCGTAGAGAACGGGATCGCGGGAGGGTGGCCGGAATCCTGTGGTCAGCTTTTTGAGGACCTTGCCGAGATCCATTTCCTCGTCATCGAGCACGTCGCCCATCTCCTCCTCGATTGTCTTCGGATCCTCTCCCGCCTCGAGTCGTCGAATCATTTCATCAAGTCCTGCGGAGGCGTTGCCTCCGAGCAGGCTGCCGAATTTTCGCATCAGCTTGCCGAGTTGATGTGGGTTGGGGTTATCTTCGTCCAGTCCCCCGAGATCGCCTTCCATGTCTTCCATCAGGGCAGCGAGTCGAGCCTCGTCAATGCCGGCGAACGTGTCGTCTTCTTCTTCGCCTGCCGCACCGGGTTTGATAATAGCGAAACGGGAAATCCGGCGCTCCATCTTGAATTTGGGATTGTCCGGGCACCTGGGAGTCTTCTTTCCGTCGCCCAGCGTTCGGGCCAGGAACGAGTAGATGCGATGATTGTCTGGACTGTAGAATTCGTAAATTGGCATTTGGGAGTGTGGGGTTAACGGCTGACGGTGCGTCATGAACGTGAATCCGTCGGCAACAGCTGCAAGTTGTTGATCTGATTTTCGCAGGATGCGGACGTTTTTCAACGTCGGACAGAACGGCGTTCAGAGGAGTTCGGAGGAACGCTCATGGCAGCCCTGTTGCAGAATAACAGAAAGCGAGCGCCATACCCCCTCAGATGTCCGACCTCGATGCGAGGATGCAGCATTCATGTGTTTGCAGATGTGTTTCCAGGATAGGGCGGCAGCGCGTGCTGCGGTGCCATTCATATTGGTCTGCTGCAACATGGTATATAAAATCAAATCGCTACGATATGGAAACCATTCAAGATACGGATTCTTTCTGTGAGGACGTCGCCCTGTTGATGGAGGCAGAGCTCTGGTCACGGGCCCTCGTGCTTATCGATCAAGGCCTGGCAGCTAATGTCACTGATCGAGTGCTGCGGGCGAACCGAAGCGTGTGCAAATACCACCTGGGCTTCGGGGCGGAACTGGGGGCGGAGGTTACCTATCTCCTTGGCGACTGGCCCCGTGGATTAGTACGCCGAAGCCTGATGGTCCTTGGCATTCTTTGCACCCATGAAGCCGGGCAGGTTGAGCTGCGCGACCGTCTTGTCATTGAGCTTGCCGAGGAGCTTGCCGGAGGGGAGTTCGATGTGCTGGATTTGCCCTCCGTGCCAATGTTCGTATTGGAAAACAGGGTGGACGGCATCTATCTGCTGGTGACGTTTTCGGGGATCATCGAAGAGGTGAATCATTGCCTGGTCCAAGGTGGTTCAGACACGACCGCGCTGGAAGGCCTGGCAAGCATGGTCAGAGAGAGGGAAAGGCTCAATGAGATGTCTGACGATGAGGGCGATAACGAGGGCGCGTGCATGTCGGGCGAGCAATTGATTGCCGAAGGCAGGTTGCTGCAGGTGCTTGGTAGTTTGATGGAAGAATATGCCGATGCGTCCAAGCCTGCTGCCTGTCTTGCGGAGTCACCCGGTGAGCTGCGCTATCACTTGCTGAAAAATATCGGCTTCAAGTCGATCTACGCTGCAGAAGGCACGATTGAGAAGCTGCTTATCCACATCTGGAACTATGAGGTCCCATTACCGGGTTTCCGGCAGGGAACAAAGGGCCATCAACAGTCGATGGAGGACTGGTATCACCATGCTCTTGCGGCTGCCAAACGTTACAACAGCAAGGAGAAGAGTGATCTTCCGGAGCCGATTTATCTGATTAATTTCGGCACTTTCGGTGCCGTGGTAGCACGGTGTTGAATCATCGCTGCACCGGAAACCGATGGTGGGTTGCAGATGCGCCGCTCAAAGGATGGAGTCGACGAACATCGCGGCATCGAAGCGCGCAAATTGTTCCGGTTCCTCGCCGGTTCCGACATATCGGGTGGGAATGCCAAGGTCCGACTGGATTGGCACGACGACTCCGCCCTTGCCGGAACCATCCATCTTGGTGACGATGACGCCGGTCAGGTCGGCTGCTGCATGAAATTGAACGGCCTGGTTGGTGGCGTTCGAGCCGGTGGTCGCATCGACGACGAGAAGACGCTCGTGGGGTGACTCGGGATCGAGTTTGGCTAGTGTGCGCCGGATCTTCTTGAGCTCTTCCATGAGATTATGCTTGGTATGCAGGCGTCCTGCGGTGTCACACAGCAGAAAGTCGAATTCTTCAGCAGCTGCCCGCTGGTAGGCTTCGAAACAGACCGCGGAGGGATCTGCGTGATAGCTTGAGGTTACGATGGGGACATCGATGCGGCTGGCCCAGCGCGAGAGTTGTTCGATGGCGGCGGCGCGGAAGGTGTCGGCTGCCGCAAGCAGGACACTGTGCCCTTGTTGCTTCAGGTGCAGCGCGAGCTTGGCTGTTGAAGTGGTTTTGCCAGTGCCATTGACCCCGACGATCAGGCTGACATGCGGCTTTCCGGCAATCGGTTCAATTCGCGGATTTTCTCTTGGAAGAATGGCGATGATTTCCTCGCGGCAGACGGAAATCACGTCATCTGGGCTGATTTTGCGCCCCATCGCTTGAAGGCGGTCGATGATCCGGGTGGTCATCCGGATGCCAAGGTCGCCGGCGATGAGCATTTCCTCGAGTTCGTCCCAGTCGATGTCCGCCTTTCCGGTAAAGACGTTGGTAAGTTTCTTGAAAAATCCGGCCATGGGGTGGGGAGGATAAACTCAAAAAGAAAGAAGCCAAGTTGACTTGAAGTCGAAAACAAGAATCTGCGCTTTTTAAGGTGATGTGCCGCCTGTTTCACTCGACTCCGCCCGGTGCAGGTGCGGCGCGTTGGTCATGCCGCGCCGCGACAGGTGTGTAATACTGTCGGTTGACCCGTATTCTGTGCCCTGTCGAAGCGGATCTGGTTACGTTCCTCAGATAGGGAGAAAATGAGACGTCAGCGGACCGTTGTGGTTCCGTGTGCCAGCAGTTCCCTGATCATCGTTTCGATGAGGGATAGGCCGATTGTGATCTTTTCGAGAAACGATGACTGGTGGCCAACCACCTTGAACTTCGGATGACGTGACCAGATCTGATGAAGTTTTCTGTCGATCTCGGCTGCCTCTGCATTGGTTTCCTTGCGGCTTGGATTGCCACCTTCGATTGTCATGTTACCGACAGCGGCACTTTCGAAAAAAATCACCCCGTCATAGCGGTTGAGCTCCTCTTCCAGAGTGGTGTTCATCGCCGCAAAAAAATTGGTTTCCGCTCCCTCGGGCCAGTAGGCTGCTCCGTCGAGGCTGCCGCGATCACAAAGGAGAACGCGGTCTTGATACTGCGCGGCCTGCACATCCTCGAGATTGCGTTGTACGTGGTAGATGGCGCGCTGAACCGAGATAACGGCAGGCTCATCCGAATAGCGCGGAAAGCCGCTGGAAAAGAGCATGCTGGCAGCCTCAGGCACGATGACAACGCGGTCACCGATTTCTCGCCGAAAAAGGTCGAGGGCGGTCGTCTTGCCTCCTCCTGGGCCGCCGGTGAGAACGATGCGACAGTGACGTTCAGCGTGGAGCCTGCCGGCTGATTGAGTTGTGTCAGGTGATCGCATCCGGTGTGTGCTGGTTATAAAACTGGTAAGGCTTGCCTTGGTTGAAGAGTATCCACTCGCTGAGGATCCCTCGGGCGATTTGATTTTCAGGTTCGATCCAGTTGCCGGGAGAGGATGACATGAAGAGTCGCGATGGTGAGAACCACGAAGAGCAGCAGCACGACAAAATCAATAGCAAGGGTGTTCACGGTGATGCCGAGCAGGCGTTTTTCTGTACCAAGAAAGACATTCGGACTCTTGTTGCCCTGACGGTAGTCGGTGCGCTCGATTTCCGCGTGGGTCACGAGATCCTGGAGGGTTTCATTGACGAAAATCTGCTCGGTGCTCACTTTGCCGTACTCACTCCAACGCGGATTGTCGGGATCGAAGTTGCCGAGTTTGATACTCAGCATCAGGTCGCGGAGCTTGGTGATGGCGTCGCCGGTGTCAGCTCCTTCCATGCCCGTTACAAAGGCGAGTGCCTGCTTTGTATTGTGCAGGCGTGTCGAGATTTCCTCGGTGGCCTTCTGTTCCTCGTCCAGACGGCTCAAGGCCTTGATCTCACGGGTCAGCAGATTTTGAGCCCGGGTACGCGGGTTGAGCTGTGCCTGACTCAAGACAATGGCCTCATAGGACCAGCGCAAAGGCATGAACTGGCAGATGAAAGGCACCTTGAGGCGACTTGGGGGCTGGCCGACCGCTGCGGCTTTCTCTTCCTGAGGATCCATCCAGCGTCGCAGGCTGTATACCAGGTCGAGGTTGCGATTCATTTCCTCGTATTTGATCAATGCTCCACCTAGAATGACCTGCGGTATGAGGATGAGGGGAATTGCATTGAGTGCAGTCTTTGGATCGCTGACCACACAGGAAACCAGCAGTCCGAGGCAGATACCGATCAACGTGGTCAGGAACATCCAGAGAAGGAACAGGCCGAACATGCTGTGGATTTCGAGGATGCTGTTGCCCAGGGCGAGGTAGATAGCACACTGGATAAGGCCGAAGAACCCGAGCGAGACCAGCTTGCTGGCGATGTAGAATCCGTGCCGGATGCGGTGGTTGCGCTCCCGGATCAATGCGGCTCGGTCACGCAGGATGTCATCGGCGCTGTTGGTCAGGCCGAGAAACATGCCGACCAGCAGG
Organism: Verrucomicrobiales bacterium; assembly: GCA_040263955.1. Lineage (GTDB taxonomy): Bacteria > Verrucomicrobiota > Verrucomicrobiia > Verrucomicrobiales > DEV007 > CALSSN01. The sequence continues at coordinate 4,831 of JBDQJG010000042.1, read as the reverse complement.
CTTAGAAACAGGTAGCGGGGGATGTGCAGGGCGGAGGCCAGATTGTAGTCTCCATCTTCCGAGTAGCGCAGCACGGTGGCAATCAGCAGTGCCAGGCCGGGAGCCATCAGGAACGTGGCGGCCAGGTTGCCGCGACTGCGCAGCTTGGAGAGGAAGGCTCGGCGTACCAAGGTCCAGAGAATGACAAGCTCATCCCTGATCGTGCGTGCCGGAGGCGTCGGGATATTGATCGCGGGTGCCTCTCCTTCGGTCGATTGGTGTGCAACATCGGAGATCGACTCGACTTCCTCAGCCATACTGTGCGCAGCAAAGCGATCGCGCCAGAAATCGGGTGTGTAGCGGCGTGCTGGCACCAGGTGACCACGTGAATCCCTCTCGTAGAGAATGTTACCTCCGGGGTCCCGCAAAGGTGTCTCGAGTACGTCGAAAATCTCTTCCGGCTGGGTGACTTGAAGCAGTCGGTCTCTTGGTTCATCCTTGCCCGGAGCACGCGCGCTTTGTTCTTTCGCCGCCTCCGTGAAGTAGTCCATCATGGCTTGCGGCGAACCATAGAAAACCATTCGGCCACCCCGGTCGAGCAACAGGGCCTTGTCGAACATCCGGAACAGGCGCGCGCTGGGCTGATGAATCGAGACAAAGACGATCTTATTGTGTGCAAGTCCCCGGATGATCTCGAGAATGTGTTCCGAATCCTTGGACGAGAGACCGGAGGTGGGCTCATCAAAGAGAAACACATCGGAGATGGCGACCATGTCGAGCCCTACGTTGAGCCGCTTGCGCTCACCTCCGGAAAGCAGCTTCGTGGCCGCAGTACCTGCAAGGCGGCCGCGCTGCTCGTAGAGTCCGAGTTCAACGAGTTTCGCCCCGGCCCTCTTACGGCGTTCCTTCAGGGGCAGGTGGGGACAGCGAATTGCAGCCGAGGTAGTGATGTTCTCGCCAACTTTCAGCAGCGGGTCGTAGGTATCTTCCTGCGGCATGAAGGCAATGAACGGGGAAAGCGAATCGCGATGATCGTAGAGGGATGCCTCATTGAGGAGAACCTTGCCGCGAGTTGGCTTGAGTTGTCCGGCGATCATTCGCAGCAGGGTCGATTTGCCGCAACCCGATGGTCCCATGATACAGATCAGGTCGCCTCGATTGGCTTTCAGTGAGATGCCCTCAAGGACCTGCTCTCGGCCGAAATTTTGATTCACCTGGGAGAGTTCCAGGCTGCGGATGACTGTGCGTTGCTCCTCGATGATGCCCTCGGAAAAGTCGCATACCAGGAAATGCCCCGGACCGATCACGATGGAATTGCCGTCGCGCAGCTCGCAGGATCCACGAACCGGTTCATTGTCGACGACGACCGGCCAATCCGAGCGCTTGACCTCAAGACGACCTTTCTTGTTGAGGTAGTCGCACTCGATGCGCAGTAGAATGTCGCCGCGCACCGCCTGGGCGAGAAGAATATCTCCGGGGCGCAGCAGGCTGGGATTGTTCGATACCAGATAATCGGGGCGGCTTATTTCGAGCTCAAACTGACCGCCGAACTCCCGGGCGCGTCTTCGGAGTTCGAGGAGGGAGACGCACGCACCACCTGTGAGTTCAATGGAATCATCCAATGCGGCATGAATTTTCTCGCCCGGAATCAGGGCCTGGCCGTTGACGGTGGCGGTGGTCTTTTTCAGGGCAAGAATCGAGACCTCCAGCCCGAATCGCAGTTCGAGGGTGCTTTGGCGCGATCGCCGCCGCTCGATCCGAATCGTGGTATCCGGCCCGTCCACCACGGAAGCAAACAGCAGGATGGTGGACACTTCCTTTCTGGCATTGAGATAGAACACGAGATCCGCATAGGTCACCACCGTATCCTCGATGATGACGCGCTGTCCGTCGTAGAGGCGACAGAACTCGCCCGGTTTCAATGGTCTTCCCCTTGCTGCGATTTCACAGGCTCCTGTATTCTTGATCAGGATGAGTTCACGGAATCGAAAGGCTATAAAACCCGCCTCCGGAGAAAGTGAACGCAGGGTGAGGTCGGCTGGCTGCTTCGATGCCACACGGATCGCTTCGAGTGGATTGGTGGGATCCTCGCCATGGTCGGTGCGGAAAGGGGTGTTCTCCGTGTCGAGTTGGTAAACAATATCAATTGCTTCCGAGGCGACACCCAGGTTGGTCATGAACCGGTAGAAAGAGACAAGCTGTTCCTGTTTTGCCTCGGCACGCGAGATAAGCACGTAGAGCTGAACTCCAAGAAGGATTTTCTCTTCGACGCCGAGTTGCCGGGCAAGCTCATAAGCGATCTGGTCGAGGTCTTGCGCTTCGCTCAGTGCTTTGCGGAAAATCTCCTGAAGTTCCGAGTAGATCGTCTCGGTGAAATCGTGGCGGAGAAAGCCCAAGGTCGAGTCGATATCGTCCTCGAGCACGGCACCCTCGGCTTTGCTGAATCCGGCGAAAACTCGAATCAGGGTGTGCAGGTTTTTCGAGGATTCGTGGTGCTTTCGCTTGAAGAGAGAAAATCCGAAAAACGTGTTTCGGGGGATTTTCATCTCCCCTGGGTCCTTTGTTGCCATCGATTATCTGGTAAAATTTAAGATCAATCATGCGGGCGCGCAAGGAGTGCACCAATTGCCGAGGCAAGCATCCTCTGGAATGCCTGTGCCATGTTGTAGCATGGATTCGCTGCCATTTCCCGATTGAGTGTAGACGATTGGGTATCTCGCGCGTAGAATGACAGAAGAAATCTAATGTCTGAAGAAAATCCAAGTCCCCGAAATAATCAGGAGGGAGGGCAGGAGCCCGGTTTCAATTGGAGGGGTCTTATCCTGATAACGATTGCCATGGGTTTGATCGCTTCCGCCTTTGTGTTTGGTGGCAGCAACCCGAATCTGCGGGAAATTTCCTATCTTGAGTTCAAGCAGCTTGTGAAAAGTGGCGAGGTCATCAGCAGTGCGGAGTATCCTCTCGAACTTGTCAGCCGGCAGGGCAGCTACGAGCAATTTCTGCGCGGGTATCTTGCTGGACCCGGTGCGGCTGATGGTAGAAATGTTCAGCGTTTCAAGACCCCGGTAAACATTGATTACCAGAAAGATGAGTTGCAGGAGATTACGGCGGAGGCCGGCCTGGAAATTTCGCCTCGTTATGACGACCGCATGATCAGCTCGGTATTGATCAATCTGCTGCCGATTTTCCTGATTCTGCTCATTTTGTATTTCTTCTTTAGACAGCAGATGAAGATGGCAGGTCGCGGAGCCATGAGCTTTGGCAAGTCTAAAGCCAAGTTGCTGACCATGGGCAAGAATCGTGTGACGTTCAAGAACGTGGCCGGAGTCGAAGAAGCCAAGGAGGAGGTCTGGGAGATTGTCGAATTTCTGAAGGATCCCAAGAAGTTTCAGAAACTCGGCGGCAACATACCCAAGGGAGTACTTATGGTCGGTTCGCCGGGCACGGGTAAGACCTTGCTGGCACGGGCGATTGCAGGAGAGGCTGACGTGCCATTTTTCAGTATTTCAGGATCGGATTTCGTGGAGATGTTCGTCGGGGTGGGGGCTTCCCGGGTGCGTGACATGTTCGAACAGGGACGCAAGAGTGCACCCTGTTTAATTTTCATCGACGAGATAGACGCCGTCGGGCGGCATCGGGGTCACGGAATGGGTGGCGGGCACGATGAGCGTGAGCAGACGCTTAATGCGTTACTCGTAGAGATGGACGGCTTCGATGCCCAGGAGGGGGTTATCATTATCGCCGCTACGAACCGGCCCGATGTGCTTGATCCGGCGCTTCTCCGTCCTGGACGTTTCGACCGCCAGGTAACCGTCAATCTGCCCGACGTAAAGGGGCGGGAGCAGATTCTCAAGGTGCACGCCAAGAAAGTGAAGATGCATGAGGGGGTTGACCTCGGTGTCATTGCGCGCGGAACGCCGGGTTTTTCCGGAGCCGAGCTTGCTAACCTGATCAATGAGGCCGCACTTCTTGCAGCGAGAAAGAGTAAAAAATCAATCACGTTGCCTGAGATGGAGGAAGCTCGGGACAAAGTGCGCTGGGGTCGCGAGCGGCGTAGCCTCGCTCTTTCCGATAAGGAAAAGCAGAATACTGCATATCACGAGGCGGGACATGCGATTATCAATCTTGCGCTCGAGCATACGGATCCCTTGCACAAGGTGACGATCATACCGCGTGGGCCAGCACTCGGGGTGACCATGTTCCTTCCAGAGGAAGACAAGTATACGCTGCGTAAACACGAGGTGCTCGATCAACTCGTTGTGGCGATGGGTGGCCGGGTCGCGGAAGAAATTGTGTTCGGGGACGTGACCAATGGTGCGGGGGGTGACATTCGCATGGCCACTGATCTTGCTCGTAAAATGGTCTGCCGGTGGGGCATGAGTGAAGAACTGGGCATGGTCGAATATGGCAAAAATGAGGAGCAGGTTTTTCTGGCTCGTGACATGTCCAGCAATCAGAATTACTCGGAGTCAACGGCCAAGAAAATCGATGCGGAAATCAAGCGTTTAACCGATGAAGCCTACGCATCCGCGACGCGGATTCTGCTCGACAAGCGCGAGGAACTCGACTTGATCGCGAAGGCACTGCTCGAGTATGAGACACTCGACGGCGCCCACATCCGGGATCTCATGGAACATGGCGAAATGCGTGATCCTCCAGCTTCTCCTGAACCTCCCTCCCTTCCGCTCGAAGAGGAGCCGGGCGGTGCGTCATCCTCGCCGGATGAAGAAGGGCCACCAGAATTGCCTGGCGGTCTGGCGGGTGTCCCAGCTTAGCAGCGGCTGATCGGGGCGAAAAACTCCCGGGACTCGGCAGGTTGGCTGATATACCAGCCAGCCGCACGACTTAACGT
>JBDQJG010000041.1:0-18914 GCA_040263955.1 Verrucomicrobiales bacterium | reverse complement strand
TCCCGTCATGAATCCACCCGTAGCCTCCCAGCAGCTCGTCCGCCCCTTCCCCGGTAAGCAGCACCTTGACGTCGCTCGACGCACGCCGCGCCATCATCGCAAAGGGCACCGAATTGGTGTGGTAGGCCAGCGGATAGTCATTGTGCCAGGTCAGCTCCGGCAGCAGACGGGCAAAATCATCGCGCTCCATGGTCGCCACGGCCAGCTGCGTGCCGCAGGCCGCCGCGGCTCGCTCGGCGAAACGCCGCTCGCTCTCGAAACCGCTGACATCGGCGTGATATGCATGCGGCTGCACCCCGGTCGCGACCGCCGCCGCCAGCACCGCCGATGAATCGACCCCGCCACTCAAGCCCACGCCCACCGGCACGTCGCTGGCGAGGTGGCGCTCGACCGAGGCAGAGAAAAGACTACTGAACCGCTCGCGACATCCCTGCCATCCTCCCTTAGCGATCTCGTGATACAGGCGCTCATCCACCATGTCCTGCAGCCGCGCATAGGTGCTTGTTCGGCCCTGGGGATGCTCGGCGGAAAACTCCACCACCTGCCCCGGCTCGACCTCACAGACCCCTTGCCACGGACTTTCCGGCCCGAGATGGGGTGCCCCGGCCAGCATGGCGAACACCACGTGCGCCTCGGGCAATGCGCCATCGGGCGCCGCACGGCCGAAACACTTGAGCTCGGAAGCAAAGCTGACCCCGCCCGGCTCCGCTCGGTAATACAGGGGCTTGATCCCGTAGCGATCGCGCGCCAGCCAGAGTCTGCGCTGCTGGCGGTCGAACAACGCAAACGCGAACATCCCGTTGCATTTTTTGCACGTCTCCACCACCCCGAAACGAACGCAGGCCGCCAGAATAACCTCGGTGTCTCCACTGGAACCAAATACCTCTCCGGCCGCGATCAACTCCTCGCGCAGCACACCAAAATTATACACCTCACCATTGTAGAGCAGCACGTGGCGGCCACAGCTGCTGTGCATCGGCTGGGCTGCCGCCTCGCTGGGATCGAGCACGCTCAAACGCAGGTGTCCCGCCTGCAACCCATCGCCGGTGACCCTGCCCCGTGCATCCGGTCCGCGGCTGCTGATCCGCTCCATTGCCGACTCCAGGTCACCCTCGAAACCGATTATCGCCGGCCGGCCGGCGGCCGGATCCTCGATTGAAAAGCTGCCCACGATGCCACACATGATCCGATGAGATGCGGCAGCATAAACCAGCCTGCAACAGGATCACAGGCCAAATCACTCACCGACGACCGGCATTCAGGCTGCCGGGGGCCAGCTTCCAGAAGCCGCCATGAAAACCCCAGAATCTCCTTCCCCGCAGCCCGCTGGCGCTGTATCAGTGCGCGTGCACAGACACGTTGAGCAGGGCAGCAAACCGGTCAAGGCGTTCGTCCTCGGCGCCGGCCTGGGCACCCGCCTGCGCCCGCTCACCGAGCACCTGCCCAAGCCGCTGGTCCCGGTGGCCGGCCAACCACTGATCACCCGTGCCTTCGACCACCTGATCGCCGCCGGCGTGGGCGGTTTCGTCGTCAATACCCACCATGCCGCGCAGGCTTATACCACGCTGTTTGCGAACTCCCGTTACCGGGAACTGCCTGTGGCCTTGCGCCATGAGCCGGTTATCCTCGAGACAGCCGGGGGGCTCGCCAATGTGCGCGACCTGCTCGATGGCGACGCGCCGATTCTCGTCTACAACGGGGATATTCTTACGGACATTCCCCTGCAGGATGCCCTGACTGCGCACCGCAACTCGGGCGCACTAGTCACCCTGGTCCTGCGCGCTGAGGGCAAGCTGCGCAACGTCAACTTCGATGCGCAAAGCGCCACAATCCGCGACATCCGTGGAACGCTGGGTCACGCGGGGCAAGCCTGCCAGTTTACCGGCGTCTACATCATCGAGCCGCGGTTTCTCGACGAACTGGAACCGGGCAAAGTGGAATCGGTCGTTGCGGTCTTCCTGCGCCTGATCGAGGCCGGTGCACACATCGGCGGCCACCTTGCCACCAGCGGCTACTGGCTCGACCTCGGAGACCGCGATTCCTACCTGGAGGCCCACGCCCTGCTGCTGGGCGCAACCCCGCTGATCCACCCCGATGCCGAACTACATCCCGACGCCCGGGTCATCGGTTCCTCGGTGGTGGCAGCCGGATGCCGGGTGGGCGCAGGCGCAATCTTGCAGGACACGGTTCTATGGGACAGCGCCCAAATCGAAGCGGGCACGCAACTCACCCGCTGCGTGGTGCGCGGCGGCCGGACCGCAGCCGGGCGCCACCACGACACCGACTTCTGAGTTGCCACGACACCAGAGACATCCGGCACTTTCTTTTCCCGCACTCCACCGACTTTCCCCGCACCGGCCATGGCCACTGAACTACCCCCGCCCACGTCGATCCTGGCAACCACCGCAACCCATCTCGGGGTGCCGCCGGAAACCCCGCTGGCACTGGTGCCGATCACCGGCGGAGGATCCGATCGCTGCTACTTCCGGCTCACCGGCCTGCCCGCTGACCGCCCGGCCGTCGTGGTCATGGCGTATAGCGATGCCCGCCCCGACAACCCGAAATTTTTTCCCGCCACAGAAACCCTGGCCGCACTTGACGTCGCCATCCCGAAGGTCATCGGCCACGACCCGGAAATGCGTATCGCCTGGATCGAGGACCTCGGGGAAACCAGCCTGTGGCATCTGCGTGACGATCCGTGGGAGCAGCGCGCGCCCTGCTACGAGGCGACACTCGCGGAGGTGGCCAGACTGCACCGCACCGCGGAGGGCACGCTGCCCGCCAACCACGCCGCACACCTGATGGGTCCCTTCGATGCCGATCTCTACCGGTGGGAGCAGGCATACTTTTTCGAACACCTCGTCAGTGGCTTCGGCGGACTCGAACCCGCAATCGTGAGCCAACTCGCCGCCGACCCGGCTCTCGCGGAACTGGCCGCGTCACTGGCGGACGAGCCGCGAGTGCTCGTACACCGCGACTTCCAATCGCAGAACGTCATCCTCTGCGGTGACGGCAGAGGATCAACCGCCCGCCGCCCGTTTCTCATCGATTACCAGGGGATGCGCTGGGGGCTTGCGGAATACGACCTGGCCTCGCTCATTTTCGACCCCTACGTGACTTTTCCGGCGGGCGCCCGGGATGAACTGGCACACTTCCACTACCGACTGCTCAGCCGCCAGGAACCCTTCAATACCTTTGCCGATCGCCTGCGCCACTGCGCCATCCAGCGGCTCATGCAGGCCCTCGGCGCCTACGCAAACCTCGGGATAAACCTCGGTAAACCGGGTTTTCTTGCCCATATCCCCGCCGCCATCGACCGGTTGCTGCCACTCTGCCAAGTCGAAAAGCTGCACCCACTGGGCGAAACCCTCGCCGCCATTCGGTCCAGCATCGACTGATCGCGCCTGCGCACGGTGCTCACCGAGCGCCGGCTTCGCCGTCTCCCACCGCGCCGACCTCGACCATGCGGGCGAGATGGCGGGCCACCACGTCCGCCTCCAGATTGACCCGATGGCTGCTGCGACCGAGCAGGCCATGCAGATGCGTCGCGGCCAGCGTGTGCGGCGTGATCCAACAGGTGAACCCCGCCGACCCGACCTCAGCCACGGTCAACGAGATGCCGTCCACGCAGATCGATCCCTTGCGGGCGACCAGCGGAGCGAGTATTCCCGGCAGGGCGATCTCAAGGCGGTGATCTTCCCCCTCCGGCTTCAGCGCCAGCAGCTGCGCAGAGGCATCGATATGACCGAGGACGAAGTGCCCGCCGAGACGGTCACCCACCCTCAAGGCCCGCTCCAGATTGACCAAGTCACCTTCCCCGAGGTCCCCGAGGTTGGTCAAGCGCAGGGTCTCGGCAAGAAGATCAAAATACAGCGTATCACGCGTGTCGCGCTCCGCCAGCGTCAGGCAGCATCCATTGACCGCCAGGCTGTCACCGATTGCCAGGTCCTGCGCGCACACACCGGCACGCAGGGCCAGCCGCCCCCCCGAGGCGCTCAGCTCCAGCCCCAGAACGCTACCGGTCTCTTCGACTAATCCGGTGAACATGGGAAAACATCCGCGCCTAGAGGGCGCTCAGGGTGAAAATGACGATCGCCGTCGGAATTGCCGCCCCGAAGAACAGGTGGAGCGGTGAAATGCCCCCCTTGAAATAGCCTTTCAAGATGGTCTGGCCGGCTGGATTGGGCGCATTGGCAATCACCGTGAGACCTCCGCCCGCCACCGCGCCGGCGACCACCGCCTGCTTGGCACTTTCCATCAGACTGGGCGCCTGCGAAGCCAGGTAGGTGATCGCGGCATTGTCATTAACCGCGGTCAGACCCGCCGCTCCGAGCATCAGGAAAATGTCCTTGATCCCGCTGGTCAGAATCGGCTCGATCCACCACCCCTGCAGGCCCCCGTGGATGACCAGTCCGGAGAGGAAGAACCCAACCAGCAAGGGCGAGCGCAGACGCACATCATTCTGGTGATGCTGGGTTCCCTGCACGAGGAACAGGAAGAACAGGAATCCCCCGATAAACAGCGGCGGATAGTGACTGGTCAGCACCGTCCAGGCGAGGAACAGCACGTGCATCACGGTGATCCATACGGGCACGTGGTCGTCCCGGTCATGCCACTGCAGGGGCCGGTTGATTTCCAGCAGGGAAACTTTCCTGGGCGAGGCAAGCCTGCTCAATTCACCCCGAAACATGAAGTAATACACCAGGTTGGCGATGATGATGCCGATAACCGCCTTCCAGCCGAAATTCAAAAACACGTAACCCCATCCCCAGTTCCATTTTTCAGCCACCATCAGGATCGGGGGCGCGGCGAAATGGCTCAGCGTGCCACCCACAGAGACATTGACGAACAGCAGGCCGAGGGTGGCATAGGCGAACTTTACTGACGGCCGCAACTCGTAGAATTTTCTCCCCAGCAGCAGTGCCGCGATCGTCATGGCGGCCGGCTCGGTGATGAACGATCCCAGAATCGGCGCCAGAGTCAGTACCGAGAACCACCACGCCGTGGCCGTGCCACCACCCAGATCGGCGACTTTCTGCAATGCCTGCTCGGAAAGCCGGATCACCGGCCGCGAGGCGGCAATCGCCATGATCACGATGACAAACAACGGCTCGGTGAACTTCACATCGTGACCGATATATTCACGCAGGTTCGGCCAGCCGTAAAACCCGAGGGCCGCCAGCGCCAGCGGAACGACCCAGATGCCGAACACCGCCTCCACTTCGCCGAGGAAATGATACGCGGTCGAGCGGAACGAAACATCATCGATGGCATCCTCGTGGGGCTTCGCCTCAGCCGTTCGCCCCTCAACACGAATCTTCTTCTGGTGCCGCTCCTCGTGAAAATGCGCCATCGAGATGAACACGCCGGCAATAAAGGTGTGCAGGATGGCACACAGGAAAATCACCGAGGCAACGACATTGAACGGATCGAGCTTGGCCCGGTAGACGATCTTGTCCCAGACGCTTTCCAGGTGGCCGTCCTCATACACCCCAAGCGGGATGGGAAACTCCGAATACTGACCGGTCTCCGGATAAGCGGGTTCGTGTGCACTGGCGGCAAAGGCCCCATCCGGCAGGAGCACGAGAACAGCGAAGACAGCGAGAACCGTATAGGAAGGATAACGCATCATGGCAGGAAAATAACTGGTTTGATTGCGATCCCGGCAACGAGATCGGCCGGAGCAGAACCAAGCCGGGAGAACCTCTCCGCGCAACCGCTAGTTGGCCGACCGGAGTTTGAATGTTTCCACCACCAATCCGAACTCGCGCAACAGGAAGGCATACTCGAAGGCGATCTCGCGCAGAGATTCGAAGCGCCCGCTCCTGCCGGCGTGCCCGACTTCCATCTCGATCCGGAACACGATCGGCTTTGTCCCGGTAGTGCACTCGCGCAAGCGCGCCACCCACTTTGCCGGCTCCCAGTAGTGCACCTGTGAGTCATTGTAACCGGCGGTGACCAGCATGGTTGGATACGCCTGCTCGCTGACCTGATCGTAGGGCGAATAGGAAAGCATGTAAGCATACGCGGCCTGGTCTCTGGGATTACCCCACTCGTCCCACTCGCCGCTGGTAAGGGGCAGCGTGTCATCGAGCATGGTGGTGACCACATCGACAAACGGCACATCGGCTACCACCACCCGGAAGAGTTCCGGACGCAGGTTGACGCAGGCACCCACCAGCAACCCACCGGCACTGCCGCCGGAAATCACCAGCTGTCCGGGTGTCGTGACGTCACCGGCGACCAGGTGCTCGGCACAGGTGATGAAATCGGTAAACGAATTCTTCTTGTGCATCTGCCGGCCCTGCTCATACCAGCCGCGCCCCATTTCCTCGCCGCCACGCACGTGGGCAATGGCGAACACGAAACCGCGGTCCAGCAGGCTCAGGCGGTTGCTCTGGAAGGCCGCCTCCATCGAAACGCCATAGGACCCGTAACCATACAGGTAGAGCGGCGCGGGCACCGCATCGGCCAGATCGCGCCGCCGCACCAACGAGATTGGAATCCGCGAACCATCGGCCGCCGTTGCGAACATCCGCTCGCTGACATACAACCCGGGATCATAGCCACCGGGAATCTCCTGCACCTTGAGCAAGGTCTGCTCGCGACTGCGCAGGTCGATCTCATACGTCGACCACGGGGTGGTCATCGAGGTATAGACATAGCGCACAGCCGGCGCTTCGAGCCGCGGATTGACCGTCACGTAGGCGACATATGCCGGGTCGTGGAAGGGTACCTCGTAGCGGTTTGCCAACGGGTCCGCCTTGTCCACCAACACCACCCGGCGCAGGCCATCACGGCGTTCCTCGAGCACCAGGTGATCGGTGAACAGTTCAAAATCCTCCAGCAGCACCGCATCGCGGTGCGGCACCACCTCCTGCCAGGTTTCCGGCGGCCCGGGGTGCTCGACGCGCAGCAGCTTGAAATTTCGAGCCTCGAGATTCGAGCGGATATAAAACGCCTCGCCATCGTGCTCGATACCATATTCGTGACCGCGCCGGCGCGGGGCGAAGATCTGCGGCTTGCTGGTCGGGTCGGAAACCGGAATGATGCGTGCCTCGCTGGTCAGGGTCGAATGCGAGCCGAGCACGATCCACTGCCCGCTCTTGGTCAGGTCGACCCAGGTGTCGAAGGTGGAGTCGGTCTCCTCGAAAACAAGCACATCCTCGGCCTGTGCCGTGCCCATGGCGTGGCGGTAGATCCGGTCATGGCGCAGTGTCTGAGCATCCATGGCCGCATAGAACACGTGACGACCGTCCGGGGTGAACACCACGTTGGAGGAGACGTTCTCCAGCCGATCGGGCAGATCCTCGCCAGTCTCGAGATCCCTGAAAAACACGTCGTGAATGCGGTCGCCGTCGGTATCGACTGCGACCATCAGGATGCGACCGTCGGTCGTGACATCCCACTCGCCGACATTGAAGAAGTCGTGCCCTGCTGCCAGCGGGTTCTCATCGAGCACAATCTCCTCGGGCGCGTCCGGCGATCCCTTCCTGCGGCAGTGGATGCCATAGTCGCGGCCCTCCTCGTAGCGGGTGTACCACCAGCATCCGTCCTCCAGGTAGGGCACTGAATTGTCGCGCTCCTTGATACGCGCCTTCATTTCCCCAAAAAGGCCTTCCTGCAGCGCCTCGGTGCCTGCCATGAACGCGTCCGTGTAGGCTTTTTCGGCCCGCAAATGTGCTACTACTTCGGGGGCATCACGCTGCCGCATCCAGTGGTACGGGTCACTACGAGTCTGCCCGTGCAAGGTCATTGCATGTGGAACTTTCCTGGCGATAGGCGGTGTCGGCATGGTGGCAGGATCGCTGGCGGACAGATCGTGACTCAAACAGAGCAGAACAACAATCAACCGGACAAAGTCAGAAAAGGGCATCAAAGAGCCGGTTCGAGCGACTTGCAGGGAAACCCCGCGGCATACCTCCGGCGGCTACTCGGTCGTCGCCTCCGCATCGCCTTCCACCAGCGCCGACTCGAGCGCGTGCCACGCCAGCGTGGCACACTTGATACGGGCCGGAAATTTCCGGACGCCCACAAGCGCGGCCAACTCACCCTCCGAATCGAGATCCGCCTGCGGATCCTCCTCCGCGGTCAGCAGCTGCTTGACGTGAGCGATCGTCTCCGCAACCTCCGCCTCGCTTTTGCCCGTGGTCATGGTGGTCATGATCGAACCGGAAGCCCGCGAGATGGCGCAACCCTCGCAGTGGCAGGCCACCGCATCGAGTGTCGCATCCTGTTTGCGTACGGTCACCACCAGGCGGTCACCGCACAGCGGATTGAATCCACTGGCCTGATGGCTGCAGGGATCGAGCACCTCGTCGTGGCGCGGGTTGCGGTGATGGCTCAGGATGATCTCCTGGTAGAGTTCGGTCAGGTCTTCCATGCGTTGAATCCAATCAGGGGTATGAAAAAAAGAGAACACTCAAAGGGCAAACAGGCGATTGACCTCCGCCAGCCCCTCGACGAGCTGATCGATCTCCTCTGGCGTATTGTAAAAGGCGAACGAAGCACGCACGGTGGAGGGCACCCCGAGGCGCTCCATGAGCGGCTGCGCGCAGTGGTGGCCGGCACGAACCGCGATACCCGAAGCATCGAGAATCGTTCCCACATCGTGGGGGTGGGCGGCATCCATCGTGAAGGAAACCGCACTGATTTTGCCCCCGCCATCTTCACCGCCGCAGATCCGCAGGCCGGGCACCTCGGACAAAACCTTGCGAGCATGCTCGAAGAGCAGGCGGTCCTGATCTGCAAGAAATTCCCAGCCCAGCCCATCGAGGTAGTCAATCGCCGCTGCCAGGCCGATCGCACCGCTGATATTCGGAGTGCCCGCCTCGAACCGCTCCGGTGGACCACGAAACGTCGACCGCTCGAAGGACACCAGCTCGATCATGTCCCCTCCGCCCTGGTAGGGCGCCATGGCGGCAAGCCTGTCCTCGCGGCCGTAGAGCACGCCGATACCGTCCGGCCCGAACAGCTTGTGCCCGGAAAACACGTAAAAGTCACAGCCGATCTCCTGCACATCGACCGGCAGATGCGCCACGGCCTGGGCACCATCGACGAGCACCGGGATACCTCGTGCCTGCGCCATGCGGGTCATCTCCACGACCGGGTTCACTGTCCCCAATACATTGGAAACATGGGTGATCGCTACCAATCTGGTGCGCTCCGAGAGCATCTCCTCGTAAGCCGCCACATCCAGCACCCCGGCATCGGACATCGGCACCGGCACCAGCCGCACCCCCTTGTTGGCGCCGGCAAGCTGCCACGGCACGATATTGGCGTGATGCTCCATCACGGTGACCAGGATCTCATCGCCATCACCGAGCATCGGAGCCGCGAAGCTGGAAGCCACCAGGTTGATCGCCTCGGTGGCGCCACGCACGAACACGATCTCCGCCGCCTTCTCCGCATTGAGAAACCGCGCCACCCGCGCTCGCGCCCGGTCGTAGGCGTCGGTAGCCTGCATGCTCAGGTAATGCACACCGCGGTGGATGTTGGCATTCTCGCTGCCCAGGAACTCCGCCACACGATCGATCACTGCACGCGGCTTCTGCGTGGTGGCCGCATTATCCAGGTAGACCAGCGGCTTGCCCTGCACCTCACGCCCGAGGATCGGGAAATCTGCGCGCAGCTTGCTGTGGTCCGGAAATGACATGGCCTTCGTGTTGGTGGCGACCGTCGTGCCCGCCACCCGTCTCCGTCAAGCACGCACTGGCAAATCCCCCCGCAGATCGATACGTCCCCCGACACCCGGCCGGCGCCGGAAAAACTTCTATTTCCCTCCGAGACAAGAGGCCCACGCCGATTACAGTAGCCCCGACATGGGCAAGGGCATCCTGGTGATCGAGAGCGCCGCCGTTGACCGGCAGAACATCAAGGCGTGGCTGGAAGCCGCCGGCCACCCGGTGGCTGCGGAGGCCAATGCAGAGAAAGGCCTCGCCATGGCGCTCGAGGGCAATTTCTCCGCGGTGGTCACCGGCTACCAATTGCCGGGCAAGGACGGGCTCCAGATCGTCGCCACCCTGCGCCAGCAGCGCCCGCGCCTGCCGACCATCCTGGCGGCGAAAAATGCCTCCAGCGAGCTCACCATCGATGCTATCAAATCCGGCGCCTTCGACTTCCTGACCAAGCCGCTGGATAAAATGGAACTGCTTGCCGCGGTGGCCCAGGCGGTCGAGGCCTCGCTGCGCATGACCCAACCGGTGGAACTCACCGCAGACATCCACGAGGACCAGGACACCCTCATCGGCCGCAGCCGCGCCATGCAGCAGGTCTACAAGGACCTGGCACGCATTTCCCCCACCCCGGCCACCGTGCTGATCCGCGGCGAGACCGGCACCGGCAAGGAACTGATCGCCCGCGCCATCTACCAGCACGGCCACCGCGCGCACATGCCGTTCGTAGCGGTCAACTGCGCCGCCATTCCCGAGAACCTGCTCGAGAGTGAGCTCTTCGGCCACGAAAAAGGCGCCTTCACCGGTGCCACCTCCCTGCGCATCGGGCGCTTCGAACAGGCCCACAATGCCACCCTGTTCCTCGACGAGATCGGCGACATGGACACCAACCTGCAGACCAAGCTGCTGCGCGTGCTGCAGGAAAAGACCATCCAGCGGGTCGGCGGCAACGACGACATCCCGGTGGACGTGCGCATCATCGCCGGCACCCACCGCGATCTCGAAACGATGATGGCACGCGGCGAGTTCCGCGGCGACCTGTTCTATCGCCTCAACGTCGCCGCCATCCAAATTCCGCCGCTGCGCGAACGGCCCGAGGACATCCCGCTGCTCGTCGAACACTTCCTCGCTCGCTTCGGCGAGGCATACGGCACCGGCACGCCGTCGATCACGCGCGAAACCCTCAATCTGCTCTCTGCGCAGTCGTGGCCGGGCAATGTCCGCCAGCTGCAGAACGTGGTGCGCAAGGCGCTGCTGGCCTGCCGCGGCTACGCCATCGGCGAGACCGATGTCCGCGCCCTGCTCGAGACCGACCCCTCCGCGGCCATGGGCGGCGGCGGCCCGGCCACCGGCCTGCACAGTCTGGCCCGCTCACTGGTCGACCGCGCCGAGCGTGAGGAAATCAACGACGCCCACGCCCGCATCATCGAGGCCGCCGAACGCGAACTGCTCGACGAGGCACTCGACCGCGCCCGCGGCAACCAGGCGAAAGCCGCGCGCTGGCTCGGCCTCAGCCGCCTGACCCTGCGCACCAAACTCAAGGCCTACGGCATGCACCCCAAGAGCAGGCGGAAGTGAACTCTCCCGAAAACAAGCTCTCTCTGATCTTGGTGCATTCCAATTGAACAGGGGCGTGATCAGGCACTACCCTCACTACCACGCCTTTCGATTCCGTAGTTCCTGTTCCCGTTTCCAGGTTAGACGAAAGGATTGCTGCTGATCCCTCCGCGCAAGCTCTTTACCGACCACCCTTGCTCCCGCCATGCCTGACACGATGATCTTCTCCTGCCGTGCCACCCGGCGCTCCCGCCCCCTCGGCCTGCTCGGCGCCGTCCTGCTACTGCTCGGATTGCAGGCCGCAGCCTCCGCTCAGGTGCTCGTCTACCGCCTGGAATTCGAAAAGGCAGGCAGCAGCATCAACTTCGACCTCTACGACAGCGGGTTCTTCGCTGTCGAGGCACTCGGCGGTAGCGGCTCCTTCGTGTTCACTTACCGCGAGAACGGCCGTGACCAATACCTGCGCGCCAATGACGCCGGCGAGCTGTTCTTCGCCATCAAGGACGATGCCCGCCGCGCCGTGGTGCGCGCCACCGCCGACACTGACACCGCGCTGGCGCACTACCTCGTGCACGGCCAGGTCAACGATTCCCTCTCCGCCACTGTCCGCGGCCAGAAAATCCGCTTCCGCGTGGCTACCACCCTGCGGGGTTTCGTGCTGGCCTCCGACTCCGAGCAGAATGCCACACTCACCCGCGCGGATGACGACCTTGGATTCGCCGGCACCGCCAGTATGAAGGCCCTGTTGCAGCGCGGCCTGACCGAAGCCGTCAACGAGGAAGGTCTCGACCCCAACGGCGTGATCGATCTGCTGGTCACCAAGCTGGAAATCCAAGGCTACCGCAACGGAGCGAAAGAGGAAACGGAGGCCGCGGAGACCGACACAGGTAACGACACGGACAGCGGCAGTGAGGGAGCACCGTGAGCTCAGACATCGCGCGCCCGCACCGCAGAAAATACCCTGCAAAGATTCTCTTCTGGTGGCAAAAGTGACGAATCACCAATTTGTCTCCAATCACAAGTTCATCGCCACGACCTGAGAAGCACGTCGCCCTGTTCCTCGGGGGGATCCTGTTGCTGGCGCTGGTTGTCCGGTTGCTGACCCTGCTGGGCCTGCAGCAGACGATCTACTACGACCACCCGATCTACGACGAGCAGGTCTACCACACCATCGCCAGCAAAATCGCCGAGGGAACTTACGACAGCCGATCGGTTTACGAATTTTCACCGCTGCCGATCTACCTGATGGCATTGGTCTACAAGGTGTTCGGCCCGGAAATCGCGTATATCCGCTTTCTCAACATGTTTTTCGGAGTGGTCACCTGCGCGGTGATCTACCTCGTCGGCAGGGATCTGGCCGGGCGCGCGGTTGGCCTCCTGTCCTGCCTGATCGCCGCCCTCTACAAGCCACTGATCTTTTACAATATCGTCCCGCTGAAGACCTCGCTGGCGATGCTGCTTTTCGCCCTGATGATCTGGTTGCTGCTGCTGGCAATGGCCCGAAAACCTCGCCTCGGCATACTCCTGCTTGGCCTGACCGCGGGACTGCTGCTCAATGTCCGTCCCAATGCGGTTGTGCTGATCCCCCTGCTGCCGCTGCTCGTGCTGTGGAGCCTCCATCGCGACAGACATCCCGGGCGCGCGCTGATCCGCAGCCTTGGGCTCTACCTGCTCGGGTTGACAGTTGCGCTGACACCCTTCCTGGCACGAAATTACCTGGTAGCCAACAAACTCGCGCTGACCACAACCCAGACCGGGCAGGTTCTTTACTGCGGAAACAACCTGAACAGCGAGTCTGTCTATTATCGGCCGCTTCCCTTCGCCACCTCCTCACCGAAGATTCAAGGCATCCAGTTCACGATCGAAGCCAGCCGGCGGGAGGGTAAAAAGCTGAGCCACTCGGAGGCCTCGCGATTCTGGACACGCGAGGTGATTGACATGTGCGGAGAGAACCCGCTGGCCACCCTGAGGCGACTCTCTCTCAAAGCTTTCGCCGTGTTCAACCGATTCGAACCCGGTGAGCACTATCACGTCGGCTTCATGGAGCAGTTCGTACCGTTTCTTCGCCTGCCCTTTATTCCTATTTGGCTGCTGCTGCCCTTCGGCATGGCGGGGATGCTGACCTCGGTCCGCGGCCCACGCGCGCGCACCAGCCTGGCGTTGGTCTTCACGATCTACGCCGCCACCATGGTCGTATTCTTCACCGCTACGCGACTGAGACTGCCGCTGGTAGTCATCCTGATTCCTTTCGCGGTCCTCGCCATTCGCGAAATGGCCGGAGCCATTCGCACACGCCAAAGAAAGAAACTGGCAGGCCTGCTGGGTGTGGCCGCGGCTTTTTTCATAATCGGGTTCCTTCCCATTCCGGGTGCGGGGAATATGAGCGAGCACTACAACACCTACGGAAGTATTCTGAACCAGAAAGGCAGAACGCAAGAGGCCCAGCTGTGGTGGGAACAATCCTCGCGCATGGGCGAACCCTACTCCACCTACGCCGACCTGTCCCTGGCGCAGGCCTGCATAAAGAGCGGAGACACGCAGAGAGCCCGATCCTTCCTTGAGAGGATCCCCGATGACTCGTTCGCAGCGTCTCACAAGCACATGCTGCGGGGCAACCTGTTTGCCATTGCAGGCGAAATCGATCACGCCATCGCCGCCTACGAGCAGTCCCTGCGCATCAATTCCGGCTATCGGATGACGCGTCGCAATCTCATCCAGGTGCTGCAGACAGTGGACCGAGATCGCGCCATGCGGGAAACCCGGGAATTCAAGCGCATCACTGCCTTCTACGAGCTTAACTAAGGCGTGACACAGGGTTCCTGTCGGCAAATTGCGGCGAGCGTCCCCTCCCCTGCTGCCCGACCACTGCAAGCAGCAAAACTCCCCGCCAACGTGGAATCGACCGTCGCGGATCGCGACGCTGAAAGCCACTCGCCACCCACCAGTGGAACACGGCCAGCGTGCGCATGACTTCCCGGATGGCATTTTGACTATGAGATACGAGGACGGCTGGAGGCTTACCGAGATCCGGTTCATCAATGGCCGACCGGATCGACAACGGCAGACCCCATGGCAGCGTCCCGACACTGTCTGCAGTTTTTCCTGTCCTCCATATCGCTTTGCCTGCACAGTATTTTTATGAAACGTGCCGTGCTGCTCTTCGCTCTGTTCGGTCTGGCCTGCTGCACCGAGCGACCCGATGCCGGCAAAACACCGAAGCAGGCCGGGGAAGAGACTCCGCCTGCGACGGCTACCGTGGAGGAACCCAAGGCCCCAGCCACGCCGCAGGATGCCACCCGCGACCACCCGTTCATCAATTCCATGCAGATGGAGTTCGTCCCGGTGCCTGAAAAAAAAGGCGTGCTGATGTGCCGCATGGAAACCCGCATCAAGGATTTTCGGGCCTACGTCGAATCCAACGGCTACATCCAAGAGGGCGGTGCCTTCATCTCCAACGCCGATGGCTGGTTGCTGGACCCATCCGCCTCGTGGGACAATCCTGGCTTCAAGCAGGGAGAAGAACACCCGGTCAGCTGTGTGAACTGGGCAGAGGCAAAAGCCTTCTGCACGTGGCTGACCGAACAGGATCGGGCGGCAGGCCTGATCGGCGCGAACGATCGATATCGCCTTCCCAATGATGAGGAATGGAGCCTGGCTGCCGGCATACAAAAACCGCAAACAGGAGATGCGGACCCGCTTGCCGCAATCCAAACAGCTGACAGCGAGCAAGGCGCGACCAACGGAACAGGTAAACGTATCCTGCCCGTGGAACGGGCGTTGAACCTGGCCGCCAAGGCACTTGAAATCTCGCCAGCAGAAACTTTCCCTCCTGATCCGGGAAAAACCGGAAAAAAAGCATCGCAAGCAGGTTCGGACAACTGGATGATTTCCGGCTACCGCAACCCACACCCGCAAACCTCACCAGCAGGCAAATTTCCTGCCAACCGCTTCGGTTTTTACGATCTGGGCGGAAATGTCTGGGAATGGTGCGAAGACCACTACCAGGCCTCGATGAACGATCCGGCATTGCTGGCAAAGTACGAGTTGCTCAAAAACGAAGCCCATGAGGATGGCACTGCCTTCCGCGTCCTTCGCGGGATTTCATGGCATTATGTCAAAGAACCCGCATTACTCTTCTCGCTGCGCAACCGTGACCACCCGAATTTCCGCAATGTCGTGCGTGGTTTCCGCGCGGCGCTCGAACTGGATGCGGGCAGCCAGGATCCAGGTAACGGCAGCAGCCCGGCCGCCGAAGAAAACCAGTAGCAGAATCAGAACCGCGTGACACCCATGCCTCACGCAGACGCGCAGCCTCCCGCTTTCCCCTCCACCAGCTTCGCGCTGGCCATGCCGCGACGCATCCTCTTCGGCGAGGGTGAATCCCGCCATCTCGACGAGATCACTGCGGAACTGGGCAAGCGCCCGGTCATCGTCACCGGCGCCACGGCAGACCGCCATGCCGAGCTGATTGCCGCCATCGAGGCTACCCTGGTGATTTCGCAGGCCGGGGAACCGACCCTCACCGACCTTGAGGCGGCAACCGCGCAGGCCCGCAGCCACGGGGCAGATGTGGTCATCGGGTTGGGCGGTGGCAGTGCGCTGGACCTGGCCAAGGCACTGGCTGCCATGCTGGCCAACACGGGCACGCCGCTCGACTACCTCGAGGTCATCGGCCACGGCCGTGCCCTGGAACACCCGGCCTTGCCGGTGATCGCCGTTCCCACCACGTCGGGCACCGGCTCGGAAGCCACCCGCAATGCGGTGCTCGCCTCACCGGAACATGGAGTCAAGGTCAGCATGCGCCACCCGTCGATGCTTCCCGAGGTGGCCCTGGTCGACCCCCTACTCAGCCACGGGCTGCCGCCGGAAATCACCACCGCGACCGGCCTCGATGCGCTGACCCAGTTGATCGAAACTTTCCTCTGCCGGATGGCCAATCCACTTACCGATGCCCTGTGCCGCAGCGCCCTGCCCACGACCTCGGCCGCACTGTGCCGCCTGCAGGAGCACCCCGACGACGGCGATGCGCGCCGCGCCCTGGCCTACGGCAGTTTGTGCAGCGGTATTGCCCTGGCCAATGCCGGGCTCGGAGCCGTGCACGGCATTGCCGGCCCGCTTGGCGGTATGCTGGAGATTCCCCACGGGACCGCCTGCGCCCTGCTGCTGCCCACGGTGTTCGCCACCAACCGGGATCTCGCCCACAGCAACCTGCCACCGGATGATCCCCTGCGGCTGCGCTTCGCCGAACTGGCCACCTTGATCGCACCCGCAACAGGTGATCCGCTGGCAGTCTTCCGCGAACTGCAGGCCGGCCTGGGAGTTTCCAGCTTGGGCCACTTCGGGCTGCAGGAACGGCACCTGCCCGAGCTGGCCGATAAGGCCACCCGCGCCAGCAGCATGCGCGGCAATCCGTTCGCGCTCTCTATCACGCACCTCGAAGCGATCCTTCGCCGTTCGTTGTGAGCTACAGCACCTCCTCAACCAGAGCCAGCAGGCGATCGCGGAGAGTGCAGTGAGAAAAATGCTCGAGACCGAGCTGGTAATTGTGTGCGGTCATTTCCGCGGCCAGTGCGGGAGATGCCAGCACCTGCTCAACCTGATCGATGACTTCGCCGGTGACCAGGCCATCCATTTCAGCGGCGCGCAACCCCAGCGGGGCGATGTCACGGCTATACACCGGGTAGCGGTTTACCAGCAATGGCTTACGGAAATACAGGGCCTCCAGCAAAGCATTACCGAAACCCTCGTAGAGGCTCGGATAGGTGACGAAATCGGCGTGCGTGTAGGCATCCCACAGGGTGAATGGCTTCATTCCTTCCTGCTTCCCGTCTTCGGCTTGCTCGCCGATGCGATCGCCGGCAAACAAGCAGCGCACCCCGGCCCCTGCCGCACGTTCCACGAGCAGGTCGCGGTACTCGAAACCCTCGTCGCCGGCCTCGTGCGAGACCAGCAACACGCAGTCCCGCCCGCGCAGCTGCAATCCCCGCACCAGCTCGATGGCGTGCTCGATCCCCTTGCGCGGCACCACCCGGGTCGGCTGCAGAATCAGCGTCTGATTCGCTCCGATGCCCAGCGCCTGTCGGAACTCGGCGGCTGAGGTTGCCGCAGCCGGTGGCGGGTTTTCGAAATCGAACACATTAGGAATCACGATGGACTGCTGGCCGGTGCGGCGCGCCAGCTGTTCCTGGCCATGGGAATTGATCACCACATTACGAAAAGCACCTCCCGGAACCGGCGGAAAGGCCATACGCAGGAGGTCGGGGACAACGCACCGGGCGAAACGCTCGCGCTCCCACGCGAAGTCGTGGTGGTGGGCGATGCCAGGGATACGGGTCTCGGCCAACAGCTCGGTCATGGCCAGGCCCAGCGGCAGGTGCATCGGGATTGCAAGGATGTTCTGCGGGATAAGCAGATCGATTTCGAAGCGCTCGACGAACTGGTAGAGCCCATCCTTCATGCCCTCGCGCATCGCGTGGATGCGGTCGGAGAGCGCCCGCGAGCCGCCGTTCTCCCGCCCGAAGAGTTCCTCCTGCAATGCCAGCACCTCCGGGTGATCGAAGAATGCCTTTTCCCAAAGCAAGCTTGCCTCAGGCGGTGTGTCGAGCTTGCCGGCAAACCAGAAACAGCTGTGACCGGCCTGCTCAAGCACCTGCGCCCACTTCTTCGCCTCCAGGGTCACACCATCGGTGCCGTGGAAGCGGGTGGAAACAAAACCGATGTTCAAGGCCTTGGACATATCTGGTGAAAAATAGCTGCAGATTTCAGGCAAAGGCCGCCTCGATGCGGCGCAGCACGGCATCGGTTCCCTCTTCCCCCTCTTCAGGGGCCCAGGCAGCGAACTGCTTGTCCGTGTCTGCACAGTATGGCCCGCGCTTGACCTCGAGAATCACGGTGTCCGGATGCAGCGCCACCATGCCGTGCCAGACGCCGGCTTCCAGGTCGAGCACCCCCAGCCCACCGGCCTCCAGCCGGTGGCTTTCCTGGATTTCACCCGCCTCGTCCAGGACCACGAAACCGAGCGCACCGCGCAGTACGCAGAGGGTCTCGATGGCACCTTCCCCGCCGTGCCGATGCGGCCGGATGTAGGTGCCGGGCTGCAGGAAATTGAGCATGCGCTGCACCGGGGCATCCTGCGTGCGATGCAGGGGCAGGATCATGCGCCGCCGTTCGCGCGTCCTGCTCGCCTCGATCCCGGCCTGCAGGTCCTCCTCGCTCAAGCGAAAACACGCACCGGTGACATTGGCAAAGGCATTCGACATGGCCTCCACCATGCCCGTTCCCGCGCCCTGCGCAAGGACGCCTGCAGCGGAGTTGCAGCACCATCCTGGATGATTACAAGTTGCAGGCTACTTTGTAATTTCTGCGCCCGCAGTCCGCTGGTAGTGATTCACCACCATGCAAGACCCATCGCACATACCCGGGCCCAGCTCACCGCCACCGGCACCGCCAATGACGGCTGCCGAAACACTCGGCGGTTCAACGCGGAACGAGCGCAACATGGCGGTTCTCGCCCACCTGCTGGGAATGACCTGGTTCACCACCGTTCCCGGATTCGTCGGCCCGCTCATCCTGTGGTTCCTGAAGAAGGACGACGAACCCTACGCCAGCGACCAGATCAAGGAGGCACTCAATTTCCAGCTGTCGATCAGCCTCTACATGATCTTCTGTCTCATGTTCTT
Organism: Verrucomicrobiales bacterium; assembly: GCA_040263955.1. Lineage (GTDB taxonomy): Bacteria > Verrucomicrobiota > Verrucomicrobiia > Verrucomicrobiales > DEV007 > CALSSN01. The sequence continues at coordinate 4 of JBDQJG010000041.1, read as the reverse complement.
CTTC
>JBDQJG010000040.1:0-19193 GCA_040263955.1 Verrucomicrobiales bacterium | reverse complement strand
GGTTTCAGCTTTCGGCGGGCTTCGAGATCGAAGGTGAGCAGTTCGAGCTTCAGCCGATACTGGCCGCCTTGGTTGCCAATGATTTTCTGGGTGCCACTGAGGGGCTTTCAGACCAGCAGGAGTTCATGATTTTTCTGCCTGATGGTCGCGGTCTGGTGCTACCGGTTGGCCGTTTTCGGCATATTTTGAAAACATTGGAGCAATTGATAGATGCTCCCTTCGCCGGCGGTGCAATCCGCCTGAGTAAACTGGATGCCGCGCTTCTCGTGGGCGGCGAGGCGGTGCCGGGTGAAAGTGGTCCTGAGGGCTTCGGTGTCGAGCCCTGTGCGGAGATCGAGGCTTTGAGCAGGCATTTCGGGGACTTTCGCAACATCGAACGGGTCCCCGTCCCGCGTGGCCTGCAGGCGAAACTTCGCGACTACCAGGTGGAGGGCTACGCGTGGATGCAGTTTCTCGCCCGTCATGGCCTGAATGGCATCCTGGCCGATGACATGGGATTGGGCAAAACCCTGCAGACCATCAGCCACATTCTTGCCGAAAAGGAGGGGGGGCGCTGTCGGGGGCGGCCCTCGATCGTGGTGGCGCCGACCTCGGTGGTGGGCAGTTGGAGGCGGGAGGTGGAACGCTTTGCACCCGAATTGCAGGTGCTCGTTCTGCAGGGACACCGCCGCAAGGCGTATTTCAAGAGCATTCCGGATGCGGACCTTGTTCTGACTTCGTATGCGCTGCTGCCGAGGGATCTGGCCGATTTGAAGGCATACCACTTTCATCTCTGCGTGCTGGATGAGGCGCAGTATGTGAAGAACCCTGGTGCCCAGGTCAGCGCGGCGGTCAGGGAAATCGATGCCGTGCACCGGCTCTGCCTGTCCGGAACGCCGGTTGAAAATTCCCTCGGTGACCTGTGGAGCCTGATGGATTTTCTCATGCCAGGATTTCTTGGATCTGGCGAATCCTTTACCGCTGCTTACCGCACCCCGATCGAAAAAGGAGGCGACCGGGAAAAGGCGGCAGCCCTGGCGCGCCGGGTCGGCCCCCTGATCCTGCGCCGAACCAAGCACGAGGTAGCCAGCGAACTGCCACCCAAGACCGAGGTCGTGCACTTGGTGCGGCTCGAGGGTGCGCAGCAGGATCTCTACGAGACGGTGCGCTCGACCATGGACAAGCAGGTGCGCCAGGCGCTGGCGATTCGCGGTAGCGAGGCCCGTATCGTGTTCCTCGACGCCCTGCTCAAGCTGCGCCAGATTTGCTGCCATCCGGAGTTGTTGGGTGGTAGCACGGACGACAGGCAGAGCGATACCCGGCAGATGCCCGGCTCCTCCAAGTTCGATTACCTCGTTGATCTGCTTGCGACACTTCGTGCCGAGGGTCACCGGACGCTGGTGTTTTCGCAGTTTACCTCGATGCTGGCAATGATCGAGAGCCATTTGCAGCAGATCGACTCCCAGCACCTGATCCTGACAGGGGCGACGAAGGATCGGCAAGCGTTGGTCGAACGCTGGCAGGCAGGTGATGGCGATGTGTTTCTCATTTCCCTGAAGGCGGGAGGAACCGGCCTGACATTGACCGGTGCGGATACCGTGATCCACTATGATCCCTGGTGGAACCCGGCAGCGGAAAACCAGGCGACTGATCGTGCCTACCGGATCGGTCAGGACAAGCCGGTCTTTGTGCACAAGCTTATCTGCGAGAATACCGTGGAGGAGAAAATCCAGCAGATGCAGGCGAAAAAAGGTGGCCTTGCCACTGATCTGCTCACCGGTGCGATCCGCGGCATCGATGTCTCGGCTGAGACCATGGCGCAACTGTTGGCATGATACCGTGATGGCGTGAGGCGTTGACAAGGCAGGGTCCTATCCTACGCTCCACGTCCGGTGCTCTGTCGTCCCGGTCTTCTGACGGAAAATGTTCAAGTTTTTGATAGTTCTCGGCGTGGTGGTATTCGCTCTCGCCTGTCGCACTTACCGTCATCCGTCCATTCGCCGAACGGGTGCACTGGCGATTCTTGGTGCATCCTTTCTGGCAGGATACTTCCTGAGTGGAAGTGCGGTGGTGGGGATCCTGTCTGCCGGCGCATGGTTCCTGCTGCCGTGGTTGGAAATACTGACCCGGATCCGGGCGATGCGCCTGCCTCTCGACCGCGCGCTGGAGGAGCGCTGGCCTCCGGGGGGCTCGCGTTTTCCGGAGCTCGAGGAACTCACCGAGGAGATCGAGGGCGAGGGATTCGTGCAGTTGGCCGATATCGGATGGAGTTGGCAGGACATCGATCAGTTCATCCGGGTCTTTTTCCGCGAACGGGACAATCTCGAGACTGCGATCTTTTTCACCGAGCAGTCCGGGATGGGTTTTTACCATACCGGTGTCGTGTCTCGTACGCCGGAAAACCGGCACGTGCTTACCTGGGACTACCCGTTTTCCTATACCATGAGCCTGCCGCCCGACATGGTGCTGCACCGAGTCTCGGCGGCCGGTGGAAATGTGGCGTTCGGGCAACTGGTGGAAGCGCATCTGCAATATCTCGAAACTGCGGGGATTGATCCGCAGGAGTGCCTTCCGTTGCGGGCCGATGAATTGCACGAGGTCATGGGCAGGGAAATGCGACGCCAGGTCGAGCATAACCTCGATCTGGGAATCATCACGCTGGCGGGTGAGGGAACGTTTCGCTATTCCGTGAAGGGATATTTCTTCCTCTGGTCGCGGATCATCCGGGACATGATCCGCCTCGTGTAGGGAGGAACAGTCCCGGCATTCGTGGAGAGAAAAATGGCGAATTTGCGAGATCAGCTGTAAGATAATCACCTGATGAAAGTTTCCGTTTCTTTCCAACTTTCGGTGATGATGTTTCTCCAGTTTTTCGCCTGGGGAGCATGGTTCGCAACGCTGGCTCTCGCCATGGGCAACCATGGACTGGGAGATTTCATCGGGGGGGCCTACGAGAGCGCACCCATTGCAGCCATCATAGCGCCGCTCTTTCTCGGTCTCGTCGCCGATCGGCTGTTTTCCTCTGAAAAGGTCATGGGCGTTCTTATGCTGCTCGGGGGCGCCATCATGTGTGTCATTGCCAGTGTGGCTCCGGAAGGGGCTGAAAAAGGCGGGCTGATCGTCTGGCTGATGATCGCCTACATGCTCTGTTACATGCCCACCCTCGGTCTTGGCAACACGATTACCTTCACCCACCTCAAACAGGAGCAGTTTCCGGCGGTGCGTGTCTGGGGAACCATCGGGTGGATTGTCGCCGGCCTTGCCCTTGGTGCCATGGGTTGGTCCGCTTCGCTGAACATTTTCTGGCTTGGTGCCCTGTCGAGTATCGCGCTTGGAATCTATAGCTTCACTCTGCCTAACACACCGCCTCCCGCCAGGAATAAGCCGCTCGATCTCGCGTCGCTGTTTATGCTCGATGCGTTCAAGCTTCTGAAGAACCTGCCGTTTCTTGTCTTTGCAGTCTGCTCGATGCTGATCTGTATTCCGCTGGCTTATTACTACGGGCAGACGTCGGCCTTCCTCGGCGCGGCTGGGTTCGAGCAGGCGGCCTCGACCATGACGCTCGGCCAGATGTCCGAGATCGTTTTCATGCTGCTGATTCCGTTCTTCTTCCGTACACTCGGGGTCAAGTTGATGCTGCTCATCGGGATGGGCTGCTGGGTGGCCCGCTACCTGCTGTTCGCCTTCGGCGCTCCCGAACAGGTGGCGTGGATGCTACTGGCCGGGGTCGCCCTGCATGGGATCTGTTACGACTTCTTCTTCGTCACCGGCTTTATTTATACCGATAAGAAAGCTCCGGCAGAGATCCGCGGCCAGGCGCAATCGCTGCTTGTTTTTCTTACCCAGGGACTGGGTATGTTCTTTGGCTTCAGGATGGCTTTCGGAGGTGCCTTTCCCTTCAGCTCCGCGGTCCTGCCGAATACCTGTGGGGATTTCGGCGTGGCTCCTGCCGGCCACGGACCCCTGATGGAGTCGATCACGGCTGCCTCGCCGGGCGGCGCAACGAGTTTCCTCGATGGTCTGCTCGGGATGTTTGGCAAAGGCTACCCGGAGGGCGTTCCAGGAGACCTGATTGCCACAGCGATGACCGATTGGAAAAACTACTGGATCTTTCCCGCGGGGATGGCTGCCGTCATTTTCGTTCTCTTTGCTCTCCTGTTCTGGGACAGAGTGGACAGGGATGTGGATGCCGAGGAGACCGCTCGGGCGGCATCTCCAGACGAGGGAAGCGCTATATGAGTGATAAAGTTACTGGTCCTCCGGCGTAATACCAACAGCGGATGGTTTACCGAGACTGATGTGGCCGTAGCCATGTTCCTCCGGATCACGCCACCCGTTTACTGACAACCTGACCACTGATGCCAACGATACTCTGTGCCGGTGCCGGCCACATGGGGCGATCCCACGCCCTCGCCTACCACGACATCCCGGAATTCGATATTGTCGGGATCTGCACGCGTTCAGCCGGTTCGCGGGAGAAACTCAACGACGAGCTTGGTGGTGGCTACAATCTCTTTGCCGATTACTACGAGGCCTTGAAGGAAACCGCGCCCGACGCTGTTTCCATTTCGACCTACCCCGATACCCATGCCGCATATGCCATCGCGGCACTGGAAGCGGGATGCCACGTGTTTATCGAGAAGCCGCTGGCCGAAAGCGTTGCGCAGGCTGAGAAAATCGTCGCCGCGGCCAAGGCCAGCGGGCGCAAGCTCGTCATTGGTTACATCCTTCGGTATCACCCGTCGTGGATCCGGTTCATCGATGAGTCCCGGAAGCTGGGCAAGCCGCTGGTCATGCGGATGAATCTCAACCAGCAGTCGAGCGGTTCGGAGTGGGTGACTCACAAGAACCTGATGTCGTCGATCTCGCCGGTAGTCGATTGCGGGGTGCATTACGTCGACGTGATGCGCCAGATGACCGGTGCGCGCCCGGTGCGCGTCTCCGGGCTGGGAGCGCGCCTGAGTGACGAGCTGCCCGAGGGTAAGATCAACTATGGTCATCTGCAGGTGACCTTCGAGGACGGCTCCGTCGGCTGGTATGAGGCTGGCTGGGGGCCGATGATGAGCGAGGTGGCATTTTTCGTGAAGGATGTGGTCGGGCCGCAGGGAGCGGTCTCGATCGTGGCCGAAAAGGCCTCGTCTGAAGGTCAGAGCGCCAACGTCAATGCGCATACCCAGACCCAGTGCATCCGCGTGCATCACGCCGAGCTCGACGCAGATGGTCGTCTCGCGCGGCCGGACGAGGTGATCCGGCTGGACGACGAACCGGATCACGATGCGCTATGCCGCCGCGAGCAGGAATTCTTCCTGCGGGCAATCCGCGAAGACCTCGACGTGAACGACCAGCTCGATGCGGCGCTCGACTCGATGCGTATTGTGGCGGCTGCGGACGAGAGTTTCCGCACCGGGAAGATGATCGAATTATGAAACCAACAACCAGCGTACCGATGGGAACCGCGCTTCTGGCGGGATTCTTTTGCCTGTTGACGTCGCTTCGCGCGGAAACAGATCCGTCTCCGGACGAATTCATGGAGCTTTTCAACGGCAAGGATTTCTCCGGCTGGCACGGCAACGATCCTCATACGACGCTCAAGGCGAAGGATCCTGCGGTCTCTTTGCAGGAGCAGGCGAAAGAGTTCCCCGAGTGCTGGCGGGTCGAGAATGGTGAGATGGTCAACAATGGCACTGGTCCGTATGCCACCACCGACCGGGAGTTCGGCGACTTCGAATTGACTCTTGAGTTCAAAATTACTCCGGGGACCGATAGTGGCATCTACCTGCGCGGGGTTCCGCAGGTGCAGATCTGGGACACCACCGAGGCGGCAGGGAAGTGGAAGCACGGGGCCGACAAGGGTTCAGGGGGGTTGTGGAACAATGGCAAATCCGGTGCGCCGGGGCGCGACCCGCTGGTGCACGCCGATCGTCCGTTGGGCGAATGGAACAAGCTGCGCGCGCGCATGCTTGGTGCGCGAACATGGATCTGGCTCAACGATCAGCTGGTGGTCGATGGCGTTGCCTTGCGCAATTACTGGAGCAAGGGAAAAACGCCGGTGCCGGCACGCGGTCCGATCCAGTTGCAGACCCATGGTGGTGAGACCCGTTGGCGCAATATCATGCTGCGCGAGATCAGCGCGCAGGAGGCTAATGAACTGCTCGGTGCCATCGATGCTGACGGCTTCGAGCCGATCTTCAATGGCCGGGACCTGACGGGTTGGCAGGGTAATCTCGACCAGTACGAAATTGTCGATGGTGCTCTGTTTTCCTTGCGGGGGGGAAACCTGTTCACCGACAAACACTACCGGGACTTCGACTGGAAACTCGAGTTCAAGTTGCCGCCCGGAGGCAACAATGGACTTGCCATCCGCTACGCGGGGCAGGGCAATCCCGCCTACGCCGGCATGTGCGAGCTGCAGGTGCTCGACGACGGCGCTCCGCAGTATGCCAAGCTTGACTCGCGCCAGTATCACGGCAGTGCCTATGGCAAGGTGGCGGCTGTGCGTGGCTATCAGCGGCCGGTCGGCGATTGGAACCACCAGGTAGTGAGCGTGAGCGGTTCGCGGATTGCCGTCGAACTCAATGGCACATCAATTCTCGATACAGACCTTGCCGATGTGACCGAGTTCATGAAGGGCGACTTCCGTGCGAACATCCCCGAGGAAGGCTACCTCGGTTTTGCCGGTCATGGCAAGGGGGTGGCATTCAGAAATCTCGCGGTAAGAGCACTGGCGGAATCAGGCAAGTAAGGCAAGTAAGGCAAGTAAGGCAAGCTAGCCGGAGAATGGGGCTTGCTTCGTGCTCGGACATGCTCACTGCGACCACGAAGTGATTGGTGGACTCTCGCCATCTCCCTCTGACAGGATGGCGCTCTCTCTTCGGATCTCTTTCAAGTCGAACCCGTATTTGTTGTTGTTCTTGTTTTTGCCCTTGCTCTTCTCACTGCGGTGCCAGGAAGCGTTGGTGCTGGGTAACACGGTGATATCCAGCACACCATCACCATCGGCGTCGACGAGAATCCAGTAGGGATTGCCCCACGGATCAACCAGTCCGATTTTTTCATCCCAACCGTTTTTCCCTTCGATTGCTTCATTGGGTTCGTAAAAGCGGATCTGGCGTCGATTGACGAAAGACCCACTGGTCTCACCCATGATGCATTGAATCAATTCCTTGCCGTCTTTCTTGTTGGTCGCCAGGGGAATCTCCGAATCTCTGAGCTTTGAGGAGACGGGAACATGTCCGTATTCCATGCGGTAGGTTCGGATGGCGGTCTCGATCAGCTTGATCTGGTGGATGGCGGACGTTTGTTTTGCGCGATCGATAACAGAAGATGCAACTGAGAATGAAATAACGGAGAGGGTCGCTATCACGGTCATTGCCACCAGGATTTCAATGAGCGTAAATGCTTTTCTCATATGACTAATACTTCACAAACTGAGGAAAATAGCAATCAAAAAGACTGCCGCGAGGCCGCATGACTGGCGTCTGGCACACCATATCAAAACGCCGCCAATTCGGTGGCGTAGGTGCCGGCCGGGTCGGCGCGGTAGTCATCGAGCAGGATATCACCCCTGTCGACTTTTGCCAGCAGCGATTTCTGGGCGAGGTAGTCCTTGTTGTCGCGACCGGCCTTCGATTGCAGCATGCGCCATGCCTTACGGCGTTCGACGCAGAACAGCACGGTCTGGCGCGAGATGAGGAAATGTTTGCGCTTGCCGCCTACTTCCGCCTCGATGAGGACGCCGAAGTCCGGAACGTAGCTGCGGTGGTTCTCATCGAAGATGCGGCGATTGACGACGTCGTCCTGGGTAATCAGTGGCAGGATGTGATCGAGATGAATAAACTCCGCGGCTTCCTCGGATGAGATTGCCTTGAGATGCTTGCGGAAGCGTATTTCGGTAGTGGCCCAGTGGGCGACCGTGTACTGGTATTTCGACTTGTCTGAGTAGGCTGCCTGCCACCAGTCCCGATCAAGGTTCGGGTTGCCCTTGATGTCGAAGCACTCGGCTGACATCTCGCCGCCCTGCGGATCGAAGACGAATTCCGGCATGCCGCGGCTGTCGCGCGCCAGCTTGGCCTGGTGGGCGGACATGTCGTCGCCCACGCCGTGCTCGGGCTGGCAGGTAGTGTAGCTCTGGAAGAAGGCGGTGCCGCGATACTCGAGTCCCGCCAGAATCGTCTGGTAGAGCTTGGCGGAGTTGGCCATCGACACCTGGGCGACGTAGGGACTGCCGTGTCCGCTGGTGAGGATCTCGGCGACATTTTTCTTCTCGTGCAGCTTGCCCTGCGAGGCCTTGCCGAACTGGTTCATGTCGTAGCCGCCCATCATGGTCGAGCTGTCGGAGTTCTGGCCCCCGGTGTTGGAGTAGACCTGGGTGTCGAGCATGATCCCTTTCACGTTGGGGCGGTTCTGCAGGATGACCTTGGAGAGGTTCTGGAAGCCGATGTCACCGAGCGCGCCGTCGCCACCGACGATCCAGACTTTCGGCAGCTCGCGGATCTCTTGGTCGGTCATGGTGACCTCGCTGAGATGGGTGAGATCAAAGTAGGTCTGAGCGTCGAAGTGGGCGGGTATTTCCGGCCCGACTTCCTCGGCACCGCCGGTGCCGAGGAGGAAGCTGGCGAGTCGCTCGGGTGCAACACTGCGCTTGGCGTGCTGCAGCATCAGACTTTCCCCGAGCAACCACGAGATGGTCGGCCCATCCTGGAAGAGCGAGTTCATCCACGGGTAGGGATGCGGATTGCTCGGTGGTGTTGAACCGTAGACGGTGTTGCAGCCGGTGGAAGCACCCATGAACATGGTGCTCATGCCGTTGGCGAGGCGTCCGTCGGTACTTTGCAGCTTCTTGTGGTTGAAGGCATCGACCCGCATCACACTGGCGATCGCGGAGATGGCGTCTTCATCGGAGATCGGGCCGTTAGCGGCGATGCGCGAGCGGGTGTCGTCGTCATTCTCGCCACCAAGACCCATGAGGATGTGGGCCACGGCCTGCTTGAAGAGCGCGTATTCTTCCTCGTCGCGATCCTTGAGGGCGGCCAGCAGGCTGGCGCCGTTGGTCTCGACACGCTCGGCGGCCGCCAGTAGACGGTCGGCCTTGTTGTGATAAAGCGGGCGCATGTAGGCCTCGGTCACTGAGGCGATGGCCCGCAGGATCGACTTCTCACCGCAGCCGGCGCAGGCACCGTCGCCGGAGACCAGGGCCTCGTAATTGCGGCGTACCATGAGGTGGTTGCGCAGTGCGGCGGGTCGCGAGTCCTGCGGGGCGTCGTCCTGGTAGAGCCCGAGGTATTTCTGTGGCGTGTCGGGAAGCAGGCGGGAGAAGATCTGAGCGCTGGTCAGTTCGTAGTTGAGCTCTTCGGTGTCGGGTACCATGACCAGCGCGTTGTGGTCGCCGCACTGCTCGACGCATTCACCGCAGCCTTTGCAGAGATCACTGACGAAGATCGAGAAGATGCCGCCCTCGCCGGGGGACTTTTTCTCTATCGATTTGAAAATCGCAGGCACCTTGGTGTAGGCGATTGGAACAAGATTGAGAATTCCGTTGAGCTCGTTCTTGGCTGTCTCTGAGATGCCGCCATTAAGGCCGGCCAATTCATCTTTGATAATCTCCTTGAAGGGGAGTGACTGTTTGTCATCGACCGCGGCGTTCATGCGGGCGCGGGCGCGTTCCTCGACACCGGGAAGTTCAGCGGTGAGCAGATCGCGCTGCGCCGCGTCACCGACATAGTTGCGCACAGCGGTGCGCAGGATGGTGGCGACGTCCTGAGCGGTGTTCGGCAGTGCGGTGTCCGGGCAGGCGGTGATGCACTCCATGCACTGGGTGCAGTTCTCGGGGATGTAGCGCGGGGTCTCGCGTCGGGCCACATACTTGCTGGCGGTGGCGCCGGTTCCTGCTGCCATGACACCGACGGATGCGAGGGCGCCGGCAGGTTGGTGGTAGCCCATTCCGCAGCGAAATTCGCTGTCGAACTTCGAGAGAGTCTGCACCGGGTGCTTGGCCAGTTGGCTGGCATCTGCGGCGACGTGGGAGAGGTTTTCGCCCGCGGGAACGCCTGCGGTCGGCAGCACGGTGTGCTCGCCCGAGGGCATGACCGGGTGCAGGCGCATATCGGAGCGATCATCGTCGTCGAGCTCGCCGTAGGAGATTTCCCGGACGCGCTCGAAGCCGTCGCGCATGACTTTCATGTTCGACTCGACTACGGCCTCACCGAAGCGGCCGAACTTGCGGACATACTGAGCACGCACCACCTCGTCGAATGCTGATTCATTAATGCCGAAGGTGCTGAAGAAGGGTGATACCTTGAAAAATGCGCCAAGGAAGGAATTGCCCTGCATACGAAGCTGCAGGTCCGGGCGGTCGGTGGCGCTGCGGGCGATTTCGAAGCCGGGCAGGGTGAATACACGGATCTTGTTCTGCACAACGAAATCCCGGTATTTTTTCGGGATCCGCTTCCATGTCATTTCCGGCGGCTCGCTCGACTCCCAGATCAGCGCCCCGCCTGGCTTGAGGCCGGCCAGCGGGTTGGTGTGAGTGAAGGCCTTGGGATCGCAGCACAGGACGATGTCGACGTGGTTGAGTTCACAGTTGACCCGTACCGGCTTGGGCGCGGCAACCAGGTAGTAGTTGGTGGGCGCACCCTTTTTCTCCGATCCATACTTCGGGTTGGCATTCACAAACAGGCTTTCCCTGCCGTTCTGCTGCTTGAGGAGCTGGCCGAATTCACCGACGATCTCGCCGAGATTTTTGCCGGTGGTGATCATTCCCCAGCCGCCGATCGAGTGGAAGCGGGCGGCGATGGCACCTTCCGGGAGCAGGGAGGGGGTGTCCTTGGAGATGACTGCATACGGGTGGTCCACCCCGAGGGTGAAGTAATTAACCCCATCGGCGGCGGTCTTGCCGTCGGTCCGGGCAGTGGTGCCGGTGGCGAATTCGTAGGCGCCGAGGCTTTGCTCGGGGCGGAAGTCCCGCGAACCGATGCCGTAGCTGCCATTGAACAGGCGTGGCATCTGCTCCGGTGAAATGGCGGTGACACTGGAGTTTTCCCCGCGGTGCGCCTCGGCCGCCTTGGTCAGGGCGACGCGGATGTCGCGGCCAAGCGGATTGTCGCCGGCCATGCCCTCATCGGTGCGCTCGATGATGATGACGTTCTTTTTGCCACGCAACGCCTCAACCACCGCGGCCTCCGGGAACGGGCGAAGCACGTTGATGTGCAGCGAGCCGACCTTCGCGTTGCGTTGCTCACGCAGGTAATCGCAGGCCTCCTCGATGTTTTCGGCGGCGCAACCAAGCGACACGAAGATGGTTTCGGCATCGTCGCACTTGTAGGGATCAACCAGGCCGTAGCGGCGGCCGGTCAGCTCGCCGAACTCGCGGTAGGCGTCCTCGAGGAACCCGAGGATCGGCTCGTTCCAGTTGTTGCGGCGCGCTACCACGCCGTTCATGTGGTGTTCCTGATTCTGCACTGGACCGAGCAGCAGGGGTGCTTTCAGATCCATCATCGCGGGGACGCGGCGGCGGGTCGGTCCGAAGAGCTCGCGCTGGGCCTCGGTGGGGCACTCGATCATGTCGGTGGGAGCACCGAGGAACTCGCGCAGGAATTCCGACTCGGGCATCAGCCAGGCGCGCTCCGAGTGGGTGGTCAGCATGCCGTCCTGCACGTTCATGCCCGGGTTCAGAGAGAGCTCGTTGACCCTGCGCAGAATGATTGCCTGGTCGGCTGCCTGCTGGGCGTCCTTGGCGAACAGGACGGTCCAGCCGGTATCGAGCGCGGTGTAGATGTCGTCGTGCCCGCAGTGCACGTTGAGGGCGTGCTTGGTGAGCGCACGTGCGCCGACCTCGAGCACCATCGTCGAGGCCTTGCCGGGCGCATGGAAATACTGCTCGAGCGCGTAGGCAATACCCTGGCCGGAGGTGAAATTGACTACCCGTCGGCCGGTGACGGCGAGTGCCGTGGCGCCGCCCTGGGCGGCGTGTTCACCTTCCGTCTCCACGGCGATCTTCTGGTTGCCCCAGACGTCAAGTTCACCCATCGCGTAACTCTGCTGATAGAGTTCGCCGCCCTCGGTGGATGGCGTGATGGGGTAGAACACTCCACCCTCGGTGATGCGGGTTTCGACGTGCTTGGCAACGAGTGTATTGCCGTTGCAGGTGATGCGGATGCCGGGATACTTGGGTGACGTATTCGATGACGGATTGGCCATGGTAATCTTCAAATGCGTTTCGGAGACGGACTGTTGAGGCCCCATCGATAAAAAAATGGGGCCAATAAATTAGGCGAACTTTTTTCGGTTTTCGAGAACTAATCGTTGCGAATTGCAGTTCGCTCGGATGGATACAGACAACCGCCATTTTCCTCGTGGTGGACGGGTCAGGCCGGCCTGTGCCGATGCGGTTCTCACGGAGCACAGGCATTTGTGCGCGGGCGAAGAATCAAGCCATCTGCCGGATCAATGGCGCTTTTGAGAGAAAAGCCACTGGTAGAATTCGGCTGTCTCGTAGGCCCTGCGACCCGCATCGTGTCCCATATCCGGGTAGATCGTGATGCGGGCATTCCTGTGTCCTTTGGCCTGCAGCGCGCGAATGATGCGCTCGGGGTATTCTGGCGGCACGACCCGGTCCCGTGCTCCGGTAAAGGCCCAGATCGGGACCTTGCGGAGGCCTTCAACCCAGTGGTCGAGATGCGGGGTGATGTCTTTGGGTCCTTTGGGACCGATGCCTCCTACCACCGGCGCGATGGCCGCGAAGTGCTCGGGGCTTTCGGCCGCCCAGGCCCAGCTGCCGTATCCGCCCATGCTGTTTCCAGTGAGGTAGATCCGGGATGCATTGATCGGGAGCGTGTTGCGCAGGTGCGCAAGCAGAAGATCGAGATCGGCTGGAATCCAGGTGCAGGGTTCTCCGGTGGCTGATTGTCTTCGACATTGGGGGGCGACGACGAGGCACGGATCGTGGCCGAAGCGGATGATCGAGCGGAGTATGGCAGCGGGTTGCCCGGCGATCCGGCGAATGTCTCCGCCACCACCGCCCGATCCGTGCAGAAAGATGAGCAGCGGCAGTTTGCTTTGCGAGCCCGCAAGCTCTGGAGTGAGCAGCAGGAACTCGGCACCGAGGCACCGGCTCCTTGAAGCCGCTGTTTCCGGTAAACGGCGAACTTCCGCCTGCGACGGGTGCTGGGCACAGACGCGCGTGCCACCTGGCAGGATGCCGAGCAAACCGCACAGCAAGAGAGAGATTCTCATTGCGGCAAGTGTGCCACCTCAGGCAGACGCGGTCCACTCGACAGCGAAAAAATATTCAGATTTTCGAGATTCCGGGCTGATCGTTCGAGCTGTCACCGCAGAGAAGCGCGCCGAAGCGTTCCTGTGCCACCTTGCGCATCGCTTCAAGGACGCGGGCATCGCGCACTCCGCGCCTGATGATCCGGGGTGCACCATGGCGCGGCGCAGGCTGTCAAATGGCGTCACAGAGCAGGGCAGCTTGTTCTCGGTCGGGCCCGGCCCTGACCAGGGGGCAGTCGTTTTTTGCCATCGCGGTTGCCAGGTTCCGGACGAGGCGAGCTACGAAGAGAGACGCCACAGCTGCAGATCTGCTGAGTCCGGGGCGTGTGATCAGAGCGTATTGACACGTAGTGGGTCTTGCATTGTAATCTAGACTTCGCGAGTGTGACGGCACTCGTGAAATGGTTCACGTAGGAGCCAAGGTGACTGAAAAAACAATGAGTGGTCGCTATCGGATTCTGGAGCAAATCGGTGAGGGAGGGCTCGGCATCATTTACCGGGCCTACGATACTCAGTTAGAGCGTGACGTTGCGGTCAAGCGGGTGATGCTTGATGCGAAAGGAGATTCCAAGGGTGTGGTTGCTTCCCTCCGAGCCGAGGCGAAGAAACTCTCATCACTCAAGCATCCGCATATCGTAACGGTGCACGATGTGGGCGAAGATGAAGAGGGGCCATTCATCGTGATGGAATTACTGGAGGGCGAAACGCTTGACGAGATTGTCGCGCGGGGCGCTCTCGAGTTGAGAGATTTCCGCAGGCTGGCGATGCAGACACTCGAGGCCATGGTAGCTGCGGAGGCGCGTGGCTTGCTGCACCGTGATTTGAAGCCTGCTAATCTCATGTTGGTGTGGCTGCCGAGCGGCAAGTTCCAAGTCAAGATTCTCGATTTCGGTTTGGCTGGGTTTTCCCGGGTGCCGACCACCCAGACGGCGGATCAGGGAGGTTCCATCATGGGATCGATCTATTTCATGGCGCCTGAACAGTTCGAGCGTCGACCCCTTGACGTGCGGACGGATCTGTATTCCATCGGCACGATATTCTATTATGCCCTGTCCGCCTGCTATCCTTTTCCGGGCGAAGATCCCAGTAATGTGATGCAGGCATGCATGGCTCACAGGTATGTGCCGTTGGCAGACTTCCGTCCTGATCTTCCCTCTGCGGTGTGCGCATGGGTGGAGTGGCTGTTCGCTTTCAAAATGGAAGATCGTCCAGCTAATGCGCGCATTGCCATGGAAAGTTTCGGTCTGGAGTTGGCCATTGATGAGTCCCAGTTGCGTGAGGCCGCGGGCGGTAAGCGTGAGGTGGCGGCCGAATTGCTGGAGAGTTTCGTAGAGGAAATCAACGAGATTCTGCCGCGAATCGAGGCGGCCCTGGCAGCCGATGACGGCGTGACCGCGGTCGAGCTGGCCCGCCATGTTCGGGGCACGGCTGTCACGTTGGGATACCGAGAGATCAGCACGATCGCCAGTCGCATCGAGCACGACGCGGTGGTTGATCCGGCGGGCAGTCTGGCGGTTTTTGCCGGGTTCCGAGCGGCGATGGATCGCCTGCGGGAAGCGGTGCGACAAATCACCTGGAAGGCGGCGCCTGCCGGAGAAACTGAGCAAGGTGGAGAATTGTGAGCAAGGAAAGAATATTGGTTGTAGATGATGGTCGGGTGATCCGCCTGGTCGTCGCTCGGAAGTTGGAGGCCATGGGATATGAGGTCACCGCGGCCGCCGGTGGGAGAGAGGCCCTGGAAGTGTTGCATCAGGGAGAAGCCTTCAGCCTCGTTCTGTTGGATATTTCCATGCCGGAAATTGACGGCATGGAGGTGCTGGCAAAAATCAGGGAGACATTTGATGCCTCTCGGCTGCCGGTGATCATGGTGACAGCCAACGACTCGGATGAGGATGCCGTGCGGGCCTTTGAGATGGGTGCCAGTGATTTCGTGATCAAACCAATCAATTTCCCGGTGCTGCTTGCCCGGATCAGAACGCATTCCCGGCTCAGGCAAGTGACGGAGGAATTGCATCGCCGAAGCTCTGAGGAATAAGTCGGCGTCTTGTCCGCAAAAGCTGTCTTCTCGGGCCGATTGAATGCGGTTTGGGCCCGACGCCCGCGTGGTTTCTGCTTGCTATTGGAGAGGAAACGGCTGCGGGAGGAGTCGCCCGGCTTTGCCGGCAGCAGAAGGGCGTTTGGTTGCCTGTCTGGGTGCGTCTTCGGACAGTGATGATGCAAGCATCTTGCGTAAAATGTTCACTTGAGGGCCGTGCGCAGCGGAAAATTCCGTCTGGGAAACTGGACGATCAGGTGGAATAGGGTCGGGGTAGATGAATGTGGAGACTTTTGCGAGGTCTGCTTCAGAGGATTCCGGGCCGCCCGCCGGCATCTCGCGGGCGGCGGAGGCGGTGTGGCACGCGAAAGCCGGCAACTGGCGTGCAGGCCACGATATTGCCCAGCACCTGCCCGGCAGCCTCGGCGTATGGATTCACGCCCACCTTCACTTCATCGAGGGCGATCTGGGTAATGCAGCGTATTGGTATGCGCGGGCAGAAAAGCCCGCCCGCGGAGCCGAGGACATTGAGGAGGAGTGGCGCGAACTGGCCGAGGCGGTGTTGGGCGGGAATGAGTCGCTTGCGATGGGTTGCCGCGGCGTTTGTGCTGGTTATTGAATCGAAACAGTTGTGCCTGGCGTGATGAGCTCGAGCAGGATTTTGGCCGCATCGGTGGGAATGCGAATATCTCCCGAGGTGGTTGCAGTACGGGTCGCGAGGCCCGATTGAATCGTGGGTCCTGCCTCGGAGAGTTGGATCATCACGGCGACCGGTCTGGGCTCGAAGGATGCCCCGGCAGGCATCGGGTCCTGTCTGCGATCGACGTCGCTGACGAGAACCTCGCCACTGGTTCCGAGAAAGACCCCGCGATAGGGGATTAACTCATTTTCAAAGGTCGCGGACACGGAAAAGGAACCTTTCGGAGTTCGCGAGGTAATGCTGCCAGATGCAATGGGACAGACGAGGATTTCGCGACCGTTGGCTTGCAGGTGAAGCAGTTGCGATGCGAGGTCGACACGGATATCCGGCGCGCTTGTATTGCGTGTCTCGGCGAGTGCCGCGTGGTCAATCTTGCTGGCCCGATCCGCCGAGAGCAGGTCCCAGACGCGCTCGAGCGCCGGGTCGGGCTGGGGCTTTTCGCTTGCAGGCTCGGTGCTCGGTTGCCGGGCGGAGAGAGGCGCCGCGGAAAGAGCGGCACAAAGAATCAACAGACCGGAACCGTGAAGCGAGGTCTTGATGCAGCGCGCGAATGGCGCGAAGAGTATGGTGATTTGGTGCGTGTTGATTATTCTATATTCGACTGTCGCGACCGGCATGCAAGTCGGGTCGGGCGGATAGTTGCGGCCGCAAATGGCGTGCTTTCCGGGCTCTGCCTGGCCCTGATTCTCGGTTTGATGAGTTGCCCCGTGGGTCAAGTGGTCGCGGACATCAAGGTAGCTCCGAATGAGAGGCGGGATGAGAAACTGCGCGGAAAGCTTATTCCCGTGCCGGTAGAGATGACGCTGGAAGTGGTGCGCGGATCGGATGTCGAGTTTATCGTTCGGGCTCCGACTCCATCTCCGAAGCGTGTTGAATTTCTGGTGCGGGCACAGCCGTTGGTGGGCAGCCTGGAGGGTCCGATGGTGGTCCCGGAAGACAAGCATGCTGCGAGTTTCCGCTATTTTATCCCCGCGGATACCACCATGGACCTGGTAGTGATCGAGGTTGCGGCGCGCCTTCCCGGGGGGGGGGTCTCCAAGGCCGCGCCGATGCGGATCTGGGTGAAAGAAGCCGAGGCGATTCTTGATACCAGTCCGAAAATGGTGCGCTTCGAGCGCGCGGTCGTTGGTAAGCCGACGCGTTATTCTCCGGTTGAAGTAACCAACATTGGAAATGCGACTTTCCGTGGCGCATTTTCGTTCCCCCCGGGGTGGACAGCTCACAATCTGGATGGAGAAATCACGATCGAACCGGGAGCGAGTCATCGATTCGGATTGCAGTATATGGCCGCCAAGGCGGGATTCTTCGATGAGGTCAAGTACCTGCAACCCGGCACCGAGGAGTCGGGCTTGCACCTGGTAGCCAATGCGATCCGAGTGATGGCAGTGACTCCCGGAAAGCTTGTGCTGGAGTGGGACGAGGCGACGCAGACACGGCGTGGCAAGCTCAGTTTTCACAATCGTGATGATATCGGATGGACGCTCCATCTCTGGGGCAATGATCGCATGGAAATACCACCCAAAGTGTATGTGGCTGGCGGCCAGATCGCGACCGCCGAGATTGTCATGCCTCCCGGGGATATCGAGCCTCTCGATAGCAGGCTTGTGTTGAAATCGGGTTCTTTCGTAAATGAGATAAACGTGACGGCGGAGGCAACTCCTGCCAGCGTGATGCTGGTCGATCCATCCGATGGCGTGATCGATTTCGGAGTGGTCGAGCAGAATGCCGAGGAGGTGATCATGGGTGTGGTATTCGCGAATAAGGGAGGCGCGGTCGCACCGGTTACTCTGCGACCTGATCCGCCGTTCTCGGTCGTTGACGGTGAGGACGGCATCGAGGTCCCGGGCGGAGGCAGGCGCTTGGTGCTGCTCAGGGCGGAAAGTTCAACAGCGGGCCAGTTCGAGCGGACATTGTATGCCCGCTCAATCGGCAGGGAAATTCCCTTGAAAATCTCGTTCGAGGTAGTGGCTCCCGATGCCATCGTGATTAACACCAGCAAGCAGGGTATCGTGCTGGGAATCAATGAACCGGAGAAATTCCTCTCGGATGCCGATATCAAGGAGATGGATGGGTCATTAATTTTCGAGGACCTTGACAAGGTTCCCGCGGAATTGACCGAGAGAATGGCGAAGCAGGCTTTCTTCGGGATTTCTCCCTTCGACGGTCGCTTTCGCGATCATCTGCCTAAGGTTGGTGAATTGCGACCGGTGGAGGCGACCAGGGAATCGATAACCTTCGCGTTTGACCCGGTTGAGGGAGCGTCTTCGTATATCGCCGAGATGGGGACGGTAGTCTATCATCCGCAGACGCGGCTGCTGACCAAGGAGTGGCGTGGACTGAAGAATAAAGATCTGCGCCTGGCCCGCCGTCCCGGTGAAGTGCACGTCACCATGAGGGGAATCCCGGCCGGCTCAGGAAGGGAGCTGCGGGTATTTGCGGTTTTTCCGGGCAGGGAATCCGGCAGCAGGGAATTCGGCAAGCCTTCGGCCCCGGTCTTTTTCCAGACCTTGCCGCCCCTGCAGATTCCCTGGGCGCTGGTGGGGATCGCGGTGGGGGCGGTCGTCCTGCTGCTGGGTATTCTCGCATACAGGAATCCTGAATGGATCGAGGATACGATTGGATCATGGGTCGGAAGTTTTGCGGCCGGGTTGAAGCCGTCGATTCAGAGAGGCAAGGGCGGCATTCGCCCGTCTGAGGAGCAGCCTGCGCTCCAGAAGGTTGATAGGGTCGCAGAAGACAGTGAACTAACTGCGCCAGAGGATGAAGCGGGAGGGCAGGAAGCAGATGCACAGAGCCTGATGATGGAGGAGCAGGAGCCTGCCGTCCGAAAGGGAGCGTGGCGGAGGAGAGCGCGATCGATGCGGAAGAAAATGCAGGCGCAGAAGCCGGAACCGGAGACGGAAGCAGCCCCCGAGCGGGAAAGCGATCCTTTCATGCCGGGAGAAATTCCGAAGTTGTAGACGTCCGGCAGTGATGCACCCGCTGGGTGACCGGGATGTTTCTGTGGATTGCTGCGCTGCTGAACCTTGGGGGGTGCCTCTGGTGCGGATTGACCTGCGGCCCGGAAGGTCGCCTCGGCAGCCTGTCGAATGCGATTCTTTGTTGCGGAGATCGGCGAGAATCGGTGTAGGGTCACCGGCGAAGAACAGTTTTCGGCACTATGTTTGACCAGCTTTCCAGTAATCTCGAGGGAGTCTTCAAGAAGCTCCG
>JBDQJG010000039.1:0-19492 GCA_040263955.1 Verrucomicrobiales bacterium | reverse complement strand
TCCAGTGAGACATGGCGTTTGAAATACCAGGTGAGTCCGGCGATGATCGAGATTGCAAGCGCGAGGAGAAGCAGTCGTCTTCGAAGTCCTTTACGGCGTGTTTCGGCACTCATGAAGCGATCTCCATGCGAGGTTGCCTTGCCGGTGCCACGCCGGCGGCTTCCAGCGTGGTTCCCGGCCGCGGAAAGAGGTGGCGGCTGAGCGGTGCGAAGGTGCCCCTCTTTTCGAAATACATGTAGTGAGTGATCGCGAGCGTCTCGCGACTCACAGTGATCAGGTTGAAGGTGTTTTCGTTGCGCTCCCGTCCGCGCCCACGGCTCGAGGTGCTGGTTCCGCATTGCGCGATGATGATGCCCCGGTCGCGATGATTACCCGGAAAAAAGTCCAGCGAGTTGCCGATGTAGGAGCGGTGCAGGTGCCCGCCGAGGATCATTTCCACTCCCTGGTCGACGAACCGGTCGATGGCGCGACGGGCCTTTGGCATTGTCCAGTCGCGCAGGTAATCCGGGCCGGGAGCAAAGTGGTGGTGGGCCACCACGATACGCACACTTTCCGCGGGACTCTCCGCGAAGACGCGCTCGCAGTGGTCAAGTTGGTCGAGGTGGATGCGTCCGTTGGAGATTGATCGTCTCGGGGAGGTCGAATCGAGCCCGATCAGGATCACGTCGCCAAGCCGCAGGATCGGGTTCAGGTCGTCTGAGATGACCTCACGATACATCTTGTGTGGAGTAAAAAGCCGCTCCGCCACGCGCCACAGCGGAACATCGTGATTGCCCGGAATTACCAGCATCGGGACATCGGGCAGCCGCTGCAGAAATGCGCGGGCCTGCTCGAATTCCTGACGTTTTGCCCGTTGGGAAAGATCACCGCTGACTACGATGGCCTCCGGCTCGAGGCTGGGAACGATCGCCTGCAAGGCCTCGCCCACCTCGGGAACATACGCGCTTCCGAAGTGCAGGTCCGAGATGTGAAGAATGTTGCGCATGGAAAACGGATGGCGTCGGGCTCCTGCAGCATTCTCCACCGCCGGGGTTGTTGTTGTCAAAGCAAGGCAGGGTGTTTGCCCAGAAATCAGGGGGTTCAGAGCGTATTTCGAACAAGATCTGCATCATGGTGGTCAATCATTGCTAAGCGGAATTCGCAAGGCAGGCGAGAAGGTGTTCCACCTCGCAGCCGGCGGCATGCAGTGATGAGACAACAACCCCCGACAGAACGTTCCATGAGCCAGAGGCGGCGCTGTTGCGCGGCGTGGTATGCCCGCGCCTCGCGCACCTGCCATCGGTAGCGGGGTCGGATTCGCTTTCGGGTGGACGACGATGAACCGCGATCCCAATAGCATCCGATTCGCCAGGCAGAGCGTTCTGATCAAAAAACCACCAACAACCATGCAATCGATAAAAACACACAGCTATCTAAAGTATCAGAACACAGGGATTTCGAGGTGTCTTGCCCTCGGGCTTGCGGCAACACTGGCATCCGGCAAACTGACCGGCTTGCAAGCCGAGATCACTGCCGCCGACCAGCAGGTGGCGGTCGCCCCACAACAGCTTTCCGAAGCCTTTCGTCGGGCCGTGGAGATCGTGCAGCCCGCGGTTGTGAGTATCTCGACACAGACGAAAATACCGCCGCGCGGTGGATTTCGCGGTGGTGCTCCGGGTGGTTTGCCGGATGAGTTGCGGCGGTTTTTCGGCGACGACATGGGCCGCCTTTTCCGGAGACCCGCCCCGGATGGCGGCACGCCGAAGGGCAGGCCAGGTTTCGGCAGTGGCGTGATCGTGTCGAAAGATGGCTATATCCTGACCAATAACCACGTGGTCGCCGATGCCGATGAGATCACCGTTGAGTTGTATGATGAGTCGAGCTACGAGGCCGAGGTAGTCGGCCGTGATCCCAAGACCGATATCGCGGTGATCAAGATCAAGGCGGACGGTGATCTGCCCAGTGCCCGTTTGGCTGATTCGGATCTGGTCAGGATTTGTGATTGGGTGGTGGCTCTGGGTGGGCCCTTCGGGCTGCGTAATACGGTTACCGCCGGCATTGTCAGTGCCAAGGAGCGCAACACGGTCGGAATCGCGGACTACGAGAGCTTCATTCAGACCGATACCGCGATCAATCCCGGCAACAGTGGCGGTCCCTTGATCAACATGGACGGGGAGGTAGTCGGCATCAATACCGCCATTGCCACGCGTTCGGGTCAGAGTGCTGGTGTCGGTTTTGCCATTCCCAGCAACATGGCGCAGTTGATCATGGGGCAACTGATCGATACCGGCGAGGTGCGGCGCGGGTTGCTCGGTGCCATGGTGCAGGATCTGACGCCTGAACTCGCGGAGTCTTTCGGTTTTGACGGCAAGGACGGCGTGCTGCTCGGCGATGTGATCGAGGATGGTCCTGCGGACAAGGCGAAACTCGAATCCGGGGATGTCGTCACGAAGATGGATGGCAAGGAAATGGCAAGCGCCAGGCAATTGCGCAACACCGTGGCGGAAACGCCGCCGGGAACCGAGGTGGAGATCGAGTTTTACCGTGATGGTCGTGCCCGCACGGTCAAAGTGAAGCTGGGACGCCTCGAAGGCGGGCCAGATGATGCAGTGGGAAGGACGGATGAGGAGGAACAGGGCGCAGATGCGGCGGCCGGGGAATTGGGTTTCGAGGTGCGCACGCTCTCGCCGGAGCTTGCGGCTCAACTTGAGTTGGACGAAAACCAGGAGGGCGTGGTGGTCATCAACGTCGAGCCCGGCGGTGAGGCTCAGAGCGCGGGACTGCGTCGGGGGGATGTCATTCTTTCTGTCGGCGGTAAGCGCGTTGCCGATGAGAGAGCCCTCGATGAGCAACTTCGTGAGCAGGACCTTGAAAAGGGTGTCCGCTTGCAGGTTCTCTCCGGTGCATACAAGCGATTCGTATTCCTCAAGCGCGGGTGACCCCCGTAAGAGAAGCAGTGGGCTGCTGGCCCGCGAGTTCGGCAGGAAAGACCGAGTTGATCCGAGGCGAATTCAGATTCGTAAAGGAAAGCTCTTCCTATCGTGAGCCATGTAGAGGGGAGCAGACTCAATCGCTGGCCTCGCGCTTCCCCCGCATCAGCGCCTTGATATCTTCGAGTATCAAGAACTGGGCGGGAACGAGGAACAGGGTGATCAGGGTGGCGAACAGGATGCCGTAGCCCAGCGAGACAGCCATGGGGATGAGGAACTGGGCGTTGGTGCTCTTGAGTTGGATGAGCGGGATGAGGCCGGCAAAGGTGGTCAGACTGGTCAGCAGGATGGGGCGGAAGCGCCGCGCGCCGGCGGTGGAGGCGGCTTCCAGAAGTGACATGCCTTCGCGGGTTTTGCGGTTGATGTAGTCGACCAGCACGAGCGAGTCGTTGACCACCACCCCGGCCAGGGCCAGCATGCCGAAGTAGCTGAGCATGGAGATCGGCATGCCGGGATCGGGGTTGAGGAAATCCCGCCACAGGTGGCCTCCGACCGCCCCGACCAGGCCGAAGGGGATGACGCTCATCACGATGAGTGGCTGAACATAGGAGCGAAAGGGGATGGCCAGCAGGGCAAAGATGGCAAACAGCACGAGATACATCGAGGTGCGCTGCGATGCCTCGGTCTCGCGCTGTTCACGCGCCTGGCCTTCCATGGACCAGCTTACGCCCGGGAAGCGCTGGCGGAATTCGCCATCGAGATAGCGGCCGAGCTCGGCGCGGATGGTGTCGAGGTTGAGGTTCTCCTTATCGGCATCCGCGGTGATGTTGATAGCACGCTTGCGGTCGATGCGGCGAATCTCCGGCAGGGAAATCTCCATGCGTGTTTCGGCCACCGAGGAAAATGGCAACTCATCACCGGCCGGGGTGCGAATGAACATGGTTTCGAGCGCATCGATCGACCTCCGTTTGTGCTCGGGGTAGCGCAGCATGACTCGGATCTCGTCCCGACCGCGGAGGATGCGCTGGATCTCTTCGCCGTAGAAGGCCTGGCGGACCTGCCGGCCGAGATCCATCATGGTCAGTCCGAATTGCTCGGCCTCCGGGCGAATCGTGAGCTGGATCTCGTCCCGCCCGCTGTCGAGCGAGTCACCGACGTCGAAGATTCCCTCATAGGAGGAGAGGTGGTCACGGACTTCCCTGGTGGCCTGGTTGAGTCGCGCGATATCCGGCCCGGTAAGCTGGATGTCGATGGGGTCGCCGCCGTGGCGGATTTCAGCGCGGAAATTGAGCTCTCTGGCCCCTCGGATCGGCCCGATCTTCTTGCGCCAGCGGTTGACGATCTCGGTGGTGGTGATGGCGAGTGCACGGTTTTCCGGTTCGACGACATAAAACACCACCTCGCCGGCTTCGTCCTGTCCGGCGGCACCCCTGCGGCGGGAGGACCCGATCGACGAGCCGCCGGCCACCGACATGATGTCCTTGATAATTTGCGTACCACCCTCTGCCTCGAGCTCGTCGCGCAGTTGTTCGGCGGCGGCCTGGATCTTCTCGATGTGGGATTCGGTGACGGCGAACGGGGTGCCTTCCTGCATGCGCAGCTTGCAGGCGGCGCGCTCGGACTGCACCCGGGGCATGTGGACCTGCTTGATGCGGTCGCCCAGCAGCATGCCAAGCAGCAGGATGAAGATCCCGACGAACAATGAGAGCGTGAGGTAGCGCATCCGCAGGGCTCGGTTGAGCAGCGGTTGGTAGACTGCGGTGATGAAGCGTTCAAGGCCGGTGGCGATGCCCTGCTGGAAACGCTCGAAGTAGCCGTAGAGATGGCGCAGGTTGTGGACGACGACCCGGGGCAGGAAAAATTGCAGGATGGTTCTTGCCTGGGCGCGCAGCGAGTGGCTCAGGTGAGCGGGAAGAATCAACTTGGATTCGACCAGCGAGAACAACAGGACGGGAATGACGATCAGCGCGATGTGGGAGAAAAACCGTGTCATGCCCTCGCTGGCCGCGAGCAGCGGGGTGAAGGCAACCACGGTGGTGAGTACCCCGAAGACGACCGGCACGGTGACTTCCCGAGTGCCGGTGATGGCGGCCTCCAGCGGGTCGGTTCCGCGTCGCTGGTGCGTGTAGATGTTCTCTCCGGTGACGATGGCGTCGTCGACGACCACCCCGAGCACCAGGATGAATCCGAAGAGCGAAACGATGTTGATGGTGACCCCGAGTGTCGGCATCAGCGCGATGGCGCCGAGGAAACAGACCGGAATGCCGAGTACTGTCCAGAAGGCCAGCGAGGGGCGCAGGAACAGGGTCAGTAGCAGGAAAACCAGCAGGATCGACTTGAGGGCGGAGTCGAAGAGGATGTCCAGACGCGCCTTGACGATCCGCGAGCGGTCCGACCAGTAGTCGATGCCGACGCCGGCTGGAAGCGTGGCGCGGCGCTCGTCGAGGTAGGCCTTGACCTCTTCCGCCAGCTTGATGGCGGACTGGTTGCCCTCGCGCGAGACCGCGATGAGCACGCCCCGCTGGCCGTTGAAGCGTGCCCAGAACGGGTTCTCGTCGAAGCCGTCCTTGACGGTGGCCACGTCGGCGAGGGTCAGTCGTGAGCCGTCCGGGTTGGTCAGGACGGTAATCGCCTCGAAGTCGGCCTTGCGGTAGGCGCGGCCCTTGGTGCGCAGTACGATATTGCCGGAAGGGGTTTTCAGGGTGCCTGCCGTAAGGTCGACCGAGGCCATGCGGACAGCGCGGGTGATACTGTCGAAGTTCAGGCCGTAGCGCTGCAGGGTGGCCTCGTCGATTTCGATGGCCAGTTCGTGGGGGCGGACTGCCTGCAACTCGGCACTGGTCACGGATGGCAGATCGATGATTTCATCGCGGATCTGCTCGCCGAGGGTGCGGAAGTCGCGCTCGTTGAGGTTGCCGAAGACGACCACGTTGATGACCGAGAAGTAGCGCTTGCCGAAGGAGAGCAGCGGGCGCTCTGCCTCGTCCGGCAGGCCGGTGATCGAGTCGACTGCCGCCTTGACCTCGTCCATCAGGAGCACCCGGTCGTGTTCGTTGTCGACCTCCACGGTGATCGAGGCGGAGGAGGTGCTCGCTGTCGAAATGATGCGGTCGATACCCTCGATGTCGGCAATCGCCTCCTCGACCCGAATCACAACCGATTCCTCCACCTCCTCGGGTGTGCCGCCGCGGTAGGGCACCGAGATCGAGATGATGTTCGATTCGAACTCGGGGAACACCTCGATCGGGATTTTGCCCGAGCGTAGTGTGGTCAGACCCCACAGGATGATGCCACCCATGAGGAGGTTGGCGGCAACCCCGTTGCGAGCGAAAAAGGCGATCATCAATGCGGGTGGTGAGAGGGCGGCGGGCCGCTCCTGCCGTCCGGAGCGGTTGCTGGTTCGGGCTCAACGCCATCGATTGTGGCGATGACCGGCGCACCTGCAGCGGGGAAGGTGATCGGGGTGAGGCAGAGAATGGCGCCGGGTTGGACTGCGGCCTCATGACCGCCGCCGGCAATCACCACGTGCTCATCGTCGGTAAATAATGGCTCGATTGTGGTTGGCACAATGGTGTTCGTTGCGGGATCGATGAGGATGATCTCATTGTCGGCGCGCACGGCGTGCCTCGGCAGGACAAGCACGTCGCGCAGGGTGACGCCCTCGATGCGGGCATCGACGAAAAGCCCGATTTTGAGCGGTGGTCGGCCCGCGGGGGATGGCGCGTAGGGGTCATCCACCTGGGCGACGACAAACAACTGGCGGGTAAGGCTGTCCAGCGCGCCTTCCACCCGGATGACGCGTCCCTGCCAGGTGTGTTGGTGGCCGGCGGCTTCTCCGGTGAGTGTGACGGCGGGCAATTCGGTCGGAGCGGGTTCTTTGCCCCCGCGGCGTTTCTCTGGCAGGGACACGAAGGCGAGTTGTCGGCTGCTCAGTGGCAGGCGGACTTCGACGAAGTCGACCGCGTAGGCAGTGGCCAATCGGGTGCCGCTGGTGACGTAGTGCCCGATATCGACATCCTTGGTCAGGATGCGACCGGTGTAGGGGGCACGGATACGGCTCCGTTCGAGATCGCGCCGGGCTTTCTCGAGTTGGGCCGCGGCTGCGGCGACCGAGGCCTTGGCACGTGCCAGTTGCGGCTTGCGCAACACGAGGTCGGAGGGTGCGGTATCCTTGCCGAGCTTGCGCCAGTTCTCCTCAGCCTGGCTTGCGCGCGCCTCCTCCTCGAGAAGTTCTGCCTGCGCGCTGGCCACGTTGCCCTCGGCCACGGTGACCGCCGCCCGGTAGTCGAGCGGGTCGAGGGTGACGAGAACTTCACCTTCCTCAAAAAATGCACCCTCGTAGAAGGACGGCGAGACTTCGATGATCCGGCCGGGGACTTCGGGCAAGAAAGTACTCTCGATACGTGGTTGCACGGTGCCACGGGAAGCAAGACTGACCTTGTAGTCCCTCGGTTGAAGGGTCTGTGCCTCGACGCGGATCGGGGTGGCTGGCACGTCGAATTTCGCCGGTTGTGGCTTGGTGGCGATCAGGTACCGGGCAATCAGGACGCAGCCGACCACGATCAGAATCGGCAGAACAGCTCGCAGTAAAGCACGCATGGCAGGAAGAAGATACGGAGGGCTTGGATGGGGGTTCTCAGGGGCTTTCAGGCGTCGCGACCGATACGGGAACCGAATCGAAATCGCCACCCAGGGCCAGGTAGAGATCGATCCGGTTCTGCAGTCTTTGCGAGGTGATTTCGAGCAGAGACGAGCGGAACTCGAAGGCGCGGCGTTGCGAGTCGAGCACGGTGAGGATTTCAACCAGGCCGTTCTCGTAGCGGGAGATGGCGAGTTCAGCTGCCCGGTCGGCCTCATCGGCAGCGATGCGGAGTTGGGACTGCTGGTCGATGAGGAACTGCTCCGCGGCGAGCGCCACCTCTACCTCCGAAAAAGCCTGCAATGCGATCTGCGCATAGCGGGCGGCGACGATGTCAGCCTGCGCCTTTGCCTCGTCGATGGTGGCGCGCAGCCGGCCGCCCTGAAAGATCTGTTGGGTGAGCGTGCCCGCGATGTTCCAGATCAGCGCCCGTTCGTCGATGAGAAGGTCGAAATCCTCGGTGGTTGAGGTGCCCACCGAGCCGTTGAGGCGGAGTGATGGCAGGAGTGCCTTGCGGGTGGCGGCGATTTCGTCGAGCGCGGCGTCGGCGCGCAGTTCAGCCGCAATCAGGTCCGGCCGGCGCAGCAGGAGCTCGGACGGCAGGCCCGCGGGAATCGCGCGCGTGGTCTCGGGGAATTCGGTGAGCCCTTGCAGCGCACCCTTCGGATAGTTGCCGATGAGAATTTCGAGGCGTCTGCGGGCACTGTCGACGGTCCTCAGATTGGCCTGCAGCGTCGCCTTCGAGCGGGCGACGTCGGCACGGGCGAGAGCGATGTCCAGTCCCATGCGGTCTTCGGCCACGCCGGCCTCGTGGTTGGCGTTCAGGATCGCCAGGTTGGCTTCGAGGCTCTTCAGGTTGCCTTGTGTCAGGGAGATCTGCCTTTGCGCGGCCAGCAACTGGATGGCGGAGCGGGCGACATCCGCCGCCAGCGACAGGCGCGCAGCCTGGAGATCAGCGGCGCTGGCGTGAAATTCCCGGGCTGCCGACTGCCGCCGGTTGGCCAGTCTTCCCCACAGGTCGAGTTCCCATGAAGTGGCAATACCAAGGCCATACTGGTTGGAGAGGGTCTTCTGGAAATTTGCCCCGCGCAGGCGTTCCGAGCGGGCCATATCGAGGTCGCCGTTCAGATTGGGAAACAGGTCGGCTCCGGCAATGCGTGCCCGGGCTTGTGCGGACTGCATGCGGGCAGCAGCTTCGCGCAGGTTCTCGTTGGCCTCCATGGCCTGGTCGACCAGTTGCTTGAGTTTCGGCGCGGCAAGATCCTCCAGCCAACCGGTGGCGGCTTCGGGGGTGGAGGCGGCGAGTGCCGACCAGCGATCGGGCACTTGAGCCTCGGGATGGCCCGGCAACAGGGAATCACCTGCCGGACGCAGAAAGCCTGCGCAGCCGGTGAGCATGGCCCAACAGAGTAGCGAAGAGAAAGCCGGGGCGATTTTCAAGCGCATGAGCAATGTGCAGGGTGGAACGATTGAACTCCTATGGAAACGTCTGGTTCCGCGGGCCGGATGTCCGTGGGGGTTGTGATGGTAGCACCTCCTCTCGGCTTTGACGCGAAAGTTTGTCAGGTGAATGTATGGGCGAGCGGGCAGCGTTCGGACTCACGTAGTAGCGACGATCACCGACCAGCGATCCTGTGTTGCGGTCGATTCGATGACAGCACCGCGGGAGGTCAGGTCCTCGAGCATGTCGGCAAGCTGTTTTTCAAGGATGCCGCTTAAAATGAGGTGTCCTCCGGGGCGGAGGTGATCGAGGAGAGATTCCTCGAGAAGATCGTGCAGCACCGGGGCGAGGATATTGGCGAAAATCAGATCGAATTGTCGGTTTTCAGCCTGTGAAAGTGAGCCGACCAGCAGGTCTACGGCGGGGGCCACACCGTTGCGGTCGACGTTTTCCTCGGCCGCCTTGATCGCGCGTGCGTCGTTGTCGATGGCGAGAACCGTGCCGGATCCCAGTAACGAGCTTGCGATTGCCAGGATGCCGGAGCCGGTTCCCAAGTCGAGAACGTGGTCGCCGGGTCGGACAAGATCTTCGAGCGCAGTCATGCACAGCTGGGTGGTTTCGTGCCCTCCCGTGCCGAAAGCTGGTCCAGGATCGATTTCGATGACAATCAGCTCCTCTGCGGCAACCTCCGGTTCGAGGGGCAGCCAACTCGGTTGGATGAGCAGGCGCTGGCCGATGCGGATGGGCCGGTGGTGCTTTTTCCAAGCATGTTCCCAGTCCTCATCGTGAAATGTCCGGAATTCGGGAAGCGGCAGGTTCAGGCTGGCGAGGTGCTCGCTGATCTCCTGCCGCAGTGCCGGGCAGTCCCGCTCGATCCGAACGAAGAGGTTGACGTCGATTTCCGGCCGGAGTGTATCGGGATCGAGGGCCTCGGGGTCACCCAGCTGCCGGGTGGCGACTCCCTCGTCGCCGTGGGCGAATTCCCCGAGTTCGGCCTCGAGAATCTCGGCCTGCTCCTGCCGGGTTGTCGTTACGGTGATTTCCAGCCAGTCCATCGAGAAATATGGACCGGGATCGCTGATTTACCATTGCGATATCGGTGATGCCGGCTCAAGAGACTGGCTCCCGTGGACGGCCGCTCCGCACTCCGTGAGCGCATGTATGAACTTGCAACTTTCCGGGGGCATTTCAGCCGCCGTAGTAGGGGCGCAGCATCAGGTAACAGACCGGGCCGGTAATGGCGACATACAGCCACACCGGAAAGACCCAGCGGACCAGTCGTCGGTGCCGCGCGAATTCGTTGCTGGCTCCGCTGATGAAGGCTAGCAGGATGAACGGGAAACTCACCGCCGCCAGCACGATATGGGTGATGAGCAGGAAAAAATAGATGCCGCGGATGGCACCGGTGCCGCCAAAGGTGGTGGGTTGCGTGGTGAGGTGGTAGGCGACGTAACCAAGCAGGAAAAGCAGGGAAAGGGCGAGAGCAGTTGTGATGCAGGCCCGGTGAGCGGCGATTTTGCCCTGTTTCACAAAAATCAGGGCCGCAACCAGGGCCACTGCGGCCAGCGCATTGAGGCTCGAGTAGAGCGGCGGCAGCCAGAGTAGATCAACTCCCTCCGGCAAGGGAAGTTGGATTTTGCGCATGGCGGCGACCAGGAACAGCACGACCGCCGAAAGTATCCAGGCGATTGCCCGCAAGCGGCCGGCCAGGGCGGTTTTGGGAGGACGTTGCAACCAGTGCTCGCGATCTGTCATCTTCGGTGTGAGGGAACTATGGGTTTTTCAGTTGGAGGAGGAGAGAAATTCCACGATGCGCTGCTTCGGGCGCCCGATGATGGCCCGATTACCCCGTGCGAGCACGGGGCGTTGCAGAAGTTGCTTGTGCTTGAGAAGAATATCCACAACCGCGCGCGGATTGTTTGCGAACTGCGCGGCTTCCAGCCCGAGTTTTTTGAATTTCGAGTCTTTGCGCACCAGGTCTTCGACCGGGTCTTCAAGCGATGCGACAATATTTTCCAGATCTTCGCGCCCGGGCGGTTCCTTGATGTAGAGGACGACTCGATGTGCGACTCCCAGTTCCCTGGCGACCGCCAGGGCATTTTCCGAGGAGCCTCAGTGGGGATAATGATATATGAGGACTTCCTCAGCCATGGCAGGTTGTGTTTACGTTACGTCGGAGGGGGCCGTCAAGGGTCCGCTTTCTTTTCATGGATTTTCCATCGAGAGAGTCCAGCGGGTGCCGACGTCCGGCAGGCCTGAGACACTGCGCTCATACAGGTAGCCGGCAGCCGTGCGTTCATCTGGGCTCGGTCCGGTTCCCTGCAACTCGATGACAGCGCGGCGGTAGAGTCCCTGGTCGACTCCCTCGAGAATGTCCAATCGGCTCAGGGTTTCTATATCCACCCGCCAGATTTCTCCGCTGATACTGCGACCGGTCTGCCCGATCCGGTTGGCGAGGACCAGTGCGGGAAATCCTCCGTAATCGAACATGCGGTAGACTGGCCGGGTATGAGCCTCGCAGAGAAATACCTGGCCGGCGAGCCATTGCTGGTTGCTGAAACCCCGCTTGAGTGAGCCATAGACGAACAGGTTGGTTGTCAGCACATTCATGGTTTTTCCTATGAAAACACGCGATTGATACGTGCGACAACCGTGGAGTGCATGCACCTGAGTAAGGCTTGCAGGGTGGGCGTAGTGCCGGGCGCACCCAACCCGAGTTGGCGATCTTCGGGGGAGCGCCCACGATCAGACACGGTGGCGGCAGATGCCGTGAGATACCCCGCGTGGAGCGGAGGGGAAAATTCTCCAAAGCTTCCGATTGATTCGCCGGGGGAATTACGTATTCTTCGCGGGTCTGTTGTAATTAAGATGACTGAAATAAAGAGTTCGCTGGATGTGGAGTCGGCGGTTGGCAGCGATCATGATCTGGCTGATGCGGTAATCCGTTTTGCGGGTAATTCGCAGGATGGAATCCAGACAATAGGCGGACTTCTAGCTCGCCTCGCGGGTCGCAGCGCGCGGGAGGTGATCACCTACATGACGATTCCGTCAACGATCTCCGGGGGCCCATCGATTTTCCAAGTGCACCTCGGTTCGGGCGAAGTGCTCTCTCCGGGAGACGAGGCAGATTTCCTGTTCGCGTTCTACCAGCATAGTTACGAGAATCATATCAGCGTGTTGCGGGATGGCGGCGTCTGTCTCTATGATTCCGATCACGTGGAACCGGATCTTTCTGACACGCGGGTGCGGCATGTCGGCGTGCCGATCACTACTACGACCGTCGAGGCGCTTGGGGGAAGTGCCAAGGACCGTGGCAAGAACATGTTTGTGCTGGGTTTGGTGACGGCAGTCTTTCATCTGGACCGGGACAAACTCGCTGGCATCATCGACAAGCAGTTCGGGAAAAAAGGTGAAGATGTCATTCGCAATGCCATGCTGGCTTTCGATGCGGGTTTTTCTTACCCGATTGGTGACAGCCTGGGAGAGCTCTACAAGCTGCGCGTGGGCGTCGATTCGGGACAGGATAGAATCGCAACAGATGGTAACACGGCGCTGGCGTATGGATTATTGGCGGGAGGAGTGCGCTACGGGGCGGGTTATCCGATTACTCCCTGGTCGACGATCATGGAAACGCTGCGGGCGGAACTGCCAAAATACGGCGGGCTCTTCGTGCAAGCTGAGGATGAGCTTGGAGCTGTTTCGACGGCACTCGGCTTCGCCTATGCAGGGCACGTGGCAGTGACCGGCAGTTCAGGTCCTGGAATTTCGCTGAAAATGGAAGCCCTTGGCTATGCCTGCATGGCGGAGCTTCCGCTGGTGGTTGTTAATGTGCAGCGCGGTGGTCCTTCCACTGGTTTGCCGACTTCGGTCGAGCAGAGTGATCTGATGCAGGCGATTTATGGCAGTCACGGTGACAGTCCGCGAATCGTTCTGGCGCCGAAAAACGTCGAGGATTGTTTTCATATCGCCCGCGAGGCCTGCCGGATCGCCCGGGAATACAGCGTGCCGGTCATCATCCTGACCGACCAGGCGCTGGCAACCCGGATCGAAGCCTTTGATCAGCCGAATGTCGAGGAGGTGGTGGATGAGCCGGTGCTTGACCTGTCCGCCCGGGACGAAACCTTCCGCCCGTATCCGCTGGATCGGCGCACCCGGCACGCGCCGCCCGGGACGCCCATGAAAGGTGGCCAGTATCCGGTGGTGACCGGTCTTGAGCACGATGAGTGGGGCCACCCTTCCGGCAATGCCGAACAGCACCAGAAGATGGTCGAGAAACGCCGGGAGAAAATAAGGGAATTTGGCGCGACCGTGCCGCTTCCGGAAGTGTACGGAGATCCGGAAGGTGGGGACGTACTGATTGTCGGTTGGGGATCGACCTGGGGGCCGATTCGCGAGGCGACGGTGCGGGCGCGTGAGTCCGGGCAGGGGCTTTCCTGTTTGCACCTGCGTTACCTCAACCCGCTTCCGGAGGGGCTGGATGATATTTTCGCGAAATTCAAGCACATCGTGGTGCCAGAAATGAATGATGCGGGTCTTTACGGGCAGGGGCAATTGGCCACGCTGCTGCGTTCCAGGTATTGCAATCCGGGCATCGAAAGTGTCTGCAAGACAGACGGCTTGGGCTTCAAGATCAGGGAAATCCTTGCCGGTGTCGAGCGGATCAGCTCGGGAGGCAATGCGTGACCGACTGAGTATGAGCAGGCCCCTGTTGCCACGTTTCCAATTCAACCGCAAAAAACCATGTCAACTCCAGCCGCGGAACCCGAGAAGCTAACCAAGAAAGCCCTCACGGCGGATCATCCCACGTGGTGTCCCGGATGCGGTGATTTCGCCGTGCTGGCGAGTTTTTATAAGGTGCTCGAAAAGCTGCAGTTTCCGCACGAAAAAATCTGCACCATTGCCGGCATCGGCTGTTCATCGCGGTTTCCTTATTTCGTCAATGGTCACGGACTGCACTTCATCCATGGGCGGGCGTTGCCGCTGGCTGCGGGGGTGAGTCTCTCGCGACCCGACTTGCATGTGTTCGCATTCGGAGGAGACGGCGACGGGTATTCGATCGGCGGCAATCATCTCGAGCATACGGCGCGCAAAAACGTCAACCTGACCTACGTGATCATGGACAATTTTGTCTACGGGTTGACCAAGAAGCAGACCTCACCCACCTCGCCGGTCGGTTATCGCTCGAAGACCGACCCGGTTGGAGCCATCGACCAGCCGATCAATCCGATGCGCAAGCTGGTGGCCAGTGGCGCGACGTTTGTGGCCCGTAGCCATGCAACTCAGGTCAAGCACATGATGGAGGTCATGGAGCGCGCGATTCTGCATCCGGGTTTCAGCGTGGTGGAAATTCTTTCCGAGTGCGTCATCTTCTACAAAGGAGCCTTTGATGAGGCAAACCCCAGAAAAGAGGGCGCATTCAACCTGATCGACGAGCGCGCATGGGATGGCACGCCCGAGGACGAGGAGCGGCATGATGTCACCGATCTCAGTGCTGCGCTGGCACTCTGCGAGGAGGACTGGCCGGGAAGGTTCGGCGTTTATTACGTGAACGATCGACCGACCAAGAACCAGCTGGAGCAGAAATGGATCGATGACTCCCGTTCCCGATCGAACGGAGCATCGGCAAAGGAGCTGATCGCCGACAGGTTCGCGCTGATGCAATAGTCGCTGAAACGAGGACAAACCGGCCGGTTTCGCCTGCTCAGCGTGCTGATTTCCGGATCGTGCAGTCTTCAACTTGCGATCCGGCTTGAACAATCAGCGAGTCCGACTAGTCTAACGCCAATATGACCAGTCAAGCTTATGCTCAGCCGTATTCCGTAGCGTCCGCCGGAGCTTCCGAGCGCGCGCTTTTCATCCGCCGCACCTACATGCATGTCGCTCTGGCGATACTCGGTTTTGTGGCACTTTCCGCCGTTTTATGGAGAATGCCGGCCGCCGTGCAGTTTTCCGCTTCCATCGCCGGCAAGCCTCTCATCCTGCTTGGAGCCTGGCTGGGCATTTCCTGGCTGGCCAACTCGATGGCCTATTCCCGCACTTCCCGGGCGGTGCAGTATGGCGGCTTGGCGCTCTACACTGTGCTCATCTCGGTGATCTTCCTGCCGATGATGATGTACGCGCACTACGCGCCCCAGTTCGCCGGGCAGCAGCTGCTGGCCAAGGCGGCCTTCATGACTATCAGCCTGTTTTTCGGTCTTAGCGCAGTGGCCGTGGTGACCCGCAAGGATTTCTCGTTCCTCGCGCCGATCATCATGGTCGGCGGCTTCGTGGCGCTCGGATTGATCGTCTGCGGCATGCTCTTCGGCTTCGACCTCGGCTTGTGGTTCTCTGTCGGTATGGTCGCCCTGATGGCGGCATCGATCCTGCACACGACCTCCAGCATGGTGCATCGCTATTCGACCGACATGTATGTGGGAGCGGCACTCTGCCTGTTTTCCAGCATTGCCATGATGTTCTTCTACATCCTGCGCATTTTCATGAACAGAGACTGAAGGTAGAGGGGGCAAAAATTATCTACCCTCAAAGTAGTTCGCCTGGCACAAGCAGGGCGATCAACCCTCCGGGATGTCGGCACACGGGATTCTTCCCGTGTTCCCGGCGATCCGCTTCAACCGGTGCATCACGTCGCTGGTGAGTTGTTCCCATTGGAAGCGCCACTCCCAGTTGCCTTCCGCAATTCCCGGGGTGTTCATCCGTGCCGCGCTGCCCTGGCCCAGAACGTCCTGCAGCGGATAGATGGCGAATGCCGCCTCTGAGCGGCAGATCGCATTGATGTAGTCCCAGTTGAGTTCGCTGGCATCGGTGCCGGTGTAGGCACGGATCATGGCGAGTTCCGCTGCGATCTGTTGCGGTGTGCGAGTGGATCCCTCGCCGGCCTCACTCTGGATGAGCCCCATGGTGGTATCATTGTCGTGGGTGCCCGTGTAGGCCACGGAGTTGGCGGGATAGTTCTCCGGGATGTAGGCCTCGGCCAGAGAGTCCTCTCCGAAGGCGAACTGCAGCACGCGCATGCCGGGGAGCTCGAATCGGTCGCGCAGCTCTTCGACATCGGGCGTGATCACGCCAAGATCTTCGGCGATAATCGGCAGATTGGTGCCGAATTCCCGCTGCAACGCGTGGAAGAAGTCCTCTCCCGGGCCACCGATCCAACGACCGTTGATAGCGGTTTCCTCGCCTGCGGGCACTTCCCAGTAGGCGGCAAAGCCGCGGAAGTGGTCGATACGCACCAGGTCGACCCACTGGAGGATCTTGCGCAGGCGTCGGATCCACCAGGCGTAGCCGGTGCTCTTGTGGTGTTGCCAGTCGTAGAGTGGGTTGCCCCAGAGTTGACCGGTGGCACTGAAATAGTCGGGCGGGACGCCAGCTACCACAGTCGGATCGCCCTTCGCGTCGAGAAAGAACAGCTCCCGCTCGGCCCACACGTCGGCGCTGTCGTGGGCAACGAAGATCGGGATGTCACCGATGATCTGAATGCCAAGCTTCGCGGCTTGTGCCTGCAGTGCCCGCCATTGCCGGTCGAAGAGGAACTGCAGGATCTTGACGTCGGTAATCGCGTCGGCGAGTTCGTCGGCGGCCATCACGAGTGCCGCCGGATCGCGCTGGGCGAGGGGGCGCGGCCAGGCATACCAGGGCTTGAGGCCCTGCGACTCCTTGATGGCGGTGAACAGCGCGTAGTTGTCCAGCCAGTGTGCCTGTTCGAGGCAGAATGTTTCGAACGCGGCGCACAGCCCGGCATCGGTCTCGGTGCTTTCCATGAAGCGGCGGCAGGCTTGTTTCAGGATCGGTGGTCGGTACCAGGTGGCAGCACCGAAGTCGACGTGATCGGGTTCCAGCCACGGGATCTCGCGGACATCCTCGGGAGCGAGTAAACCTTCTTCCAACAGCATATCGAACCCGATGAGCAGCGGGTTGCCGGCGAAAGTCGATGGCGACTGGTAGGGTGAGTTGCCGTAGCCGGTGGGTCCCAGTGGCAGCACCTGCCAGAGGGATTGGCCTGCTGCAGCCAGTTCCTCGAGGAAGCGATGCGCTTGCCTGCCTATCTCACCGATGCAGTAGTCGCCAGGCAATGAGGTGGGATGAAGCAGGATACCGGCGGAGCGCTGGAGGACGGGCATGGCGAGCCGAAGGTAGCGGGAATTGCCGGCCTGAAAAGGGAAGAAATGCGGACTGCCTGCGGGAGAGTCTTCAGAGACGGATCTTCAGTCCGCCGAAGATGCCGAGCCCCCTTCCGGGGAAGCCGGCGACCTCGTCATAGTCCTCATCGAACGCATTCTCGATGCGCAGATTGACAGCGGCATTTTCACACAGGGAGAAGCTGCCGTACAGGCGGGCAATGAAGTAATTATCTCCCTCAATGGTGGCGTAAGACTCCGGATCGATGTCGCTTCTGTCCTGCAGCCAGTATCCGCCCATGCCGAGAGTCAGGCGTTCCGACGGACTCCAGTTCACGTTGAAGCCCAATGTGTGCTCGGGGCGACGCAGCAGTTTTTCCCCGGTCGTGTCGTTGGTCGCGCGCAGGTAGGTGTAAGCCATCCGCCAGGTGATCTGGTCGGAAATGTGCCCGGTCCATTCGCATTCGAGGCCCGAGGTCGAGGCCTGTTCGAGATTGGTCACTGTGGCTGGATACCTTGAAAAGTCCGAGCTGATCAGGTCATCGATGTCATTTTCGAACCAGGTCAGGGTAAGCTTGCCGAGACTTCCGGCGTCCTGCTCGATACCAACGTCCCAGCCCAGCGATTCTTCCGCATCGAGGTCGGGATTGCCGATGAACGACTCGCTGGAGGCGAACAACTCGAAGAAGGACGGTGCCCTGAACGCCGAACCGACACTGCCTCGAAGCGTGGTTGCGGTGGCATCGCAGTGATAAGCAGCGGCGGCCCGCCAGGTGAAGATATTTCCGAAAGAGTCGTAGTCCTCCCAGCGTCCGCCGCCGGTGATGGTGAATGCCTCGGTCACCGCGAGAACCTGTTGGAGGTAGAGCGCGACGATCGTCTCGGTATCGTCGATTGCACCAAAGCCGTTGTTTTCGACGCTGTTGTTTTCGAATCCGAAGCCGAACAGGGTGGTGTGTCCGCTGCCCCACTCGAGCGTATTGCGCCAGTCGACGACAATCTTCTCGTTGTCGATCCTGCTGGCACCAACCGGGGGGAAATCGAAGGACAGATCCTGGTTGAGCCAGCCGGCCAGCAGGTGGGTTTTCCAGACATCATTCAGCTTGTGATCGAGGTATGCCGTAAGCAGCAGAAACTCCTCCTCATCGGTATTGTCGGGATCATTCTCGAAGCGACTCCCGGGAGACTCGAATTCCCGCAAGGCTCCGCGGACGGTCATGCCGACGCTGGTGGCCTCGGACAGCGAGTGGTCGATCCGGGCGGTGTAGAGGAACTGCTCGAAGTCGTTGTGGGGTCGATCGTTGGCAGTCGTTTCCCATCCCGTCGAAAGCGAATACGAGGTGTCGTCGATGCGGCCCTGTGCACCGAGGCGGGTTCTGAAGCTGTCGAATGAACCGGCCGAAAGCTCGATGTCACCGGTGGGATCACCCTCGCCCTGACGTGACCAGAGGCTGATGACACCGCCGATCGCCTCGCCGCCGTAAAGAGCGCTCTGCGGTCCGCGCAGGATTTCGATGGCATCGAGGTTATGTGCGACCGCTCCCCCTGCGAAATTGTTGGAAAAGACGTTGGAGTCGCTGATGCGGATCCCATCGACGAGAAATTGGGTCTGGTTGGAATTCGCTCCGCGCAGGAAAACGGAAGCGACCGATCCGGCCTGGCCGGAGGAGGCGGTGATGACGCCCGGAACGATGCGGATGGCTTCCTCCAGGGTATTGATCTGGCGGGTGGCAAGTTCATCTTCCCGGATGACTGAGACCGCGCTGCCGACATCTCCGGGTGCAATCGGAAACTTGGTCGGCGTAACGACAATGGCCTCTTCCGACCATGAGCGTGCCGGGGATTGGGTGTCTGTCGGGACTTGGGTGTCCGCGACGTTCTGTGCCAGCGCTGTCGTCGACAAGACGATCGCGGCGGCACCCGCCAAGCAGGTGGTGCGTGATGCTGTGTGGTTCATTGGGTGTCTCCTTGCCAGTGTTGCGCTGGTGCTTGTTGACGTCTGCTTCTTCGGGCTGGCGATCCGGCTCGGAACCTGCACGCTGTGTGCGGGATTCCTCACGGTGGCGGCACCGCTCCAGATTTTCACTGGATTCCCCTCTTTGGTGCCCGCCCATGAATGGACGGGCTTCCCGATGAAGTCCGGACTCTCTCCGGAGGGCGATTCTTAGGTGGCCTCGCCTGATCTGTCAACCGGTGCAACTACGGCCAGGCATGCACTCCGGTTGTGCAGGCTCCCAAGGTGTTCTCCCGGTAGATACCCTTTCTAAACGGGAACGACCTCGACAGAGAGTTCTCGCAGTTCAGCGAGAACCGCACTGTCTGCATCCGCCGTGGTGACGAGGGTAGTGAGGCTCGAGCAGGCGCCGAAAAAGAATGCCGAGCGGTGGCCGAT
>JBDQJG010000038.1:0-20010 GCA_040263955.1 Verrucomicrobiales bacterium | reverse complement strand
GCTGCCGCCACATCAAGTGGCCGGTGATACTCCGCCTGGCAGTTCTGCCACGCTTTGGCACTTGCACGATCATTGCCCGCCTGCTGCGGGATGGGTGGCGTTCTACAGCCGATTTGATCTATGTGGATTTCCTCTTGCCTGATACCGGTGAGGGCTTAAGTTCGCCGTCCTTCGACCCGGGAGCGGGTCGATCACAACCAACAATCAACTACTCGCGAGGCGACGAATCGGTGAAAACCGAGCTTCCTGGATACGTCCGGGTTGTGCGTCCCGGTGAAAATCAAAACAAACATGGCAACCACAAAAATCGTCACTGAACTCGTCGAGTCCGGCGTGCATTACGGGCATCAGAGCAAGAAATGGCATCCTCGGATGCGCCCCTACATCCTGCAGAAAAGAAGCGGGATTCACATCATCAATGTGGAGGAGACTGCCCGCCAGATCGAGGTGGCTGGAGAGTTCCTCGGCAATCTGGCGGCCAATGGCAAGCGTATTCTTTTCGTGGGTTGTAAGCGCCAGGCGCAGGCGGCGGTCAAGGCAGCGGCGGTAGCCTGTGGACAGTTTTACGTCAATCACCGCTGGCTTGGTGGAACATTGACCAATCTCGAGACGATTCGTAAGAGCGTCAGCCGCTTGGAATATCTGGAGGGCATCGAAAAAACTCCGGAATTCAAGGCAATGTCCAAGAAAGAGTTGGCAGCACTCTCCCGTGAGCAGGCAAAGTTGCTGCGCAATCTCGACGGAATCCGGGGCATGGAGTCATTGCCAGATGCCGTGGTAGTCGTCGATTCGGCCCGTGAGGATATTGCCGTTGCTGAGGCCAAGAAGTTGAAGGTCCCGATCGTGGCATTGGTGGACACGAATGCCGACCCTGAAGCGGTGGATTTTCCGGTGGTTGCAAACGACGATGCAATTCGCGCCATTCGAGTCATCCTGCAAAACCTTATCGATCCGATCATCGCTGCGAGAGCCTGACACAGCCGCTATCCGCTGCGGGTAACACGACCCTCCTGAAGCATGGAGGACGCTGTCTCGCACTGGCAATTTGTCATTCTTTTTCATTCATTCACTTCCCCCGTTCCAACCTCAACTGATTCATTGATTCCCATGGCCGAGATCACCGCCTCCCTAGTCAAAGAACTTCGCGAAAAAACCAATGCAGGCATGATGGACTGCAAGAGAGCCCTCACCGAGACCGGTGGCGATCTCCAGCAGGCCGAGGACTACCTGCGCAAGAAAGGCATCGCCGGGGCCTCCAAGAAAGCGTCCCGCGACGCCAACGAGGGTGCTGTCGTAGCCCACATCGAAGTTGATGAGCGCGTCGGCGTGCTCGTGGAAATCAACTGCGAAACGGATTTTGTCGCCAAGAATGAGAATTTTCAGAGTTTCGTGGCCGAGGTAGCGGCGCATGCCGCCTCCTCGGGAGCGGGTTCTCTCGAGGAGATGATGGCCAGCGGGCGCGGGGACGGATCTCTCGAGGATTTCGTTAAGATCAAGATCTCCGAGTTGGGAGAGAACCTCGTGGTGCGGCGATTCGTCCGTTTCGATGTCGCGGGCTGCGGGATTGCGGCAAGCTACATTCACATGGCCGGACGCGTGGGCGTGCTCGTCGAGGTGGGGTGTGGCAAGGAGGAGACGGTCTCCAATGAACGCTTTCGCGAAGTGGTCAAGGATATCACGCTGCACATTGCCGCGGCGGCACCTGCGGGACTCGCTCGGGAAGACATTCCTGCTGATGTCGTGGCAAAAGAGAAGGAAATCTATGCCGAGCAGATGCAGGACAAGCCCGCCAACGTGATCGACCGGATCGTCGAGGGCAAGTTGGAGAAATTTTTCGCCACGACATGTCTGTTGGAGCAGGGCTTCATCAAGGATCCTGATCAAAGCATCCGCCAGCTTTTGGAGAACAGCGGCAGGGAACTGGATGACAGCCTGGAGATTCGGCGCTTTGCGCGTTTCGCCCTTGGAGAAACCCTCTGATTGTCAGCATTGAGTGGCCCGGTTCCTCTCACCGCGAACAAATTGCAGACAGGGTGTGATCACGGCAGGAAGGATACCCTGTGCCGATTCCGGTTCCTTCGCTATCTCGGTCGCTTTTCCAGCTGGACACCGCTGTGCTCGATCGCGCTGTGCAAGACTCGATGATATGGCATTGACCTGCCGGCCGGCAGCAGGTTAATTAGAAAGGTTGAGGTTACTTACTTTTCTCCTCGGCGAACATTGGTTGAACCATGAGCGAAGAACAGCAGTCCCAGCCTCCCAAGCCGACGTCGAAGACATCGACGGTTCCGCTGAAAAAAGAAACTGTCCGGATCTCGCTGCGAGCCAAGCCGGGTGCGGGAATCACCCAGCCGAAAGAGGAAACCGCTGCCGCCCCGATCGCGGAGGGTGGTGGAGCTCCTGCTTCGGCGTCTGCGCAAGAGGCTGCGAGCCAG
This sequence comes from Verrucomicrobiales bacterium, assembly GCA_040263955.1. Classification (GTDB taxonomy): domain Bacteria; phylum Verrucomicrobiota; class Verrucomicrobiia; order Verrucomicrobiales; family DEV007; genus CALSSN01. Next base: position 17,575 of record JBDQJG010000038.1, on the reverse strand, counting down.
GTTCCCTCGCCTCCGGCTGCTGCACCTGCGACCGGTCTTTCACTCAAGTTGCCCAAGGCGGTGGCACCGCCACCACCACCATCCTCGTCGACTCCGCCGCCACCCCCGGCTTCGTCCTCATCCGTGCCCGCCCCACCGTTGGCGGCTCCGGTTACACCCGCGCCTGTCGCGCCCGCGCCGGTCACTCCTGCGCCGGTCACTCCTGCACCGGTCACTCCTGCACCGGTCACTCCTGCACCGGCGGGGACTGCTCCTTCTCCGCCATCAACGATTGCATTGAAATCCGCCTCAGCCGGCGACGGTGCGACGTCAAGTGAGTTGAAGAAAACCCAGAAGGTCACTGTCAAGGCTGTGCCCTCGGCTGCTCCGGGAGCGGCTCCTGCGGCTGCCAAAACGGTTCCGCTTGCGGCCAAGAAAGGCGCCGCTCTGGCGGTCGGGACACAAGCGTTGCCGAAAGCAACCGTGAAACTCGAGCAGCCCGGTCAGGCGTCTGGGCAGCCCTCCGGGGCGATCGGCACATCGAGTGGAGTGCTGCTCGGTGAGGAAGATGCGGAGAGTGGTCTGTTGCCATTTGCCATAGCGGTCACCGTGCTCGGCCTTGTCGCTTTGATCGTGACCATGATGGCATCTGATGTCGTGGGGCTCGGTGTTCCGGAAATCAAGAAGGTATCTTGGGAGACGAAAGACGCTACCGGCCCTGGGTGGACTTCAAGTTTCGCGTCGAAGCTCCCGGAAGTGCCAAAGTACCAGCAGTGATTCTGCCAATTTGAAGAAACGTCATGGTTATCTCGATTATTTGCCTGGTGTGCGCGATTGCGATGCTTGTGTTGCAGATTCTCTCTCGTGGCGGCATGTGACGTCGTTGGGAGGGTTACGAAAGTGGTTGACTCAGCGGAGCACGTTGCGGCGGCCGCAACCATCAGGTGCTAAAGCACTAGAGCCATTTTTTGGCGATAAACAGCCAGAGCATTCCGCCGCCAATTACGAGGAAAATCAGCCAGATAGCTGGATAGCCCCAGGAAAAGCTGAGTTCCGGCATGTGTGCGAAGTTCATCCCGTAGACGCCGGCCAGAAAGGAAAGTGGAAGAAAGATTGTCGCCACGCAGGTCAGCACCTTCATGACCTCGTTCATGCGGTTGCTGACTGAAGTGATGTAGAAATCGCGCAGGTTGGAGGCTAGTTCCCTGAGTTCCTCGGTCTGTTCAACAAGGTGCGCGGTGTGGTCGTGCAGGTCGCGAAAGAATATCTGCGTGGCTCCTGTCAACTGCGGGCAATCGGTGTGCTGCAGGCTGTTGGCGATCTCCCGCAACGGTCGAACGAGTCTGTGAAGGTGCGTGATCTCGTTTTTGACACCGTAAAGCTCGAGTGCATTGACAGCAGTGATGTCTTTCTGGAGCAGTTCATCGAGATGGAGCAACTGTTCTTCAACCTCATCAATGACGCCGAAGTAGTGATCGACGATGGCGTCGAGCAAGGCCCAGGCGAGATAGTCCGTGCCCATTTTCCTGATGCGTCCACTTCCTTCCCGGATGCGTCGCAGCAGGGGTTCGAAGATCGTGGTCGGGGCCTCCCCGAAGCTGAGAACGGCTTTCCCGGTCAGGATCAAACAGAAATGTTGGATGCCGACGTGCCGGTCAGCCTGCATTTCGGCGGTTTTGCTCACCACGAAGATAGATTCATCGAGCAGTTCGATTTTGCCTCGGTGGTGAGTATTGAGGACGTCCTCGACAGTGAGTGAATGGATTTTGAAGCGTGATGTAAGTGCTGCGATTTTTTCGACGTCGTGCAGTCCCGAAGCGTGGATCCACTGTATGCCCGTGCCGTAATTTTCCAATACGCTCTCGTCGATGGAGGCACTCTGCTGTTCTTCGACGTGGTCGCGATCGTAGGTGATCACATTGAGCTGGAAGGATTCAGCCTTGCGGTCTCCTACATGGATCAACGATCCCGGGGGCAGAGCGGGTTCTTTGCGAGTGCGAGCCTGCCCACGCCTGCCGTGATGTGAAGCGATTCGAGTTGCTGGCGAAGGATTACGGTTTTTCATTCTGCCTGAGGTTTTAAGGATACTGAAATTCCGGGGGAGATCACAAGGCTCTTGTCGCGGGAACGGGAGGAACGCGATAGCGGCCCTGCAGGAGAGTTGCACGATCCAGTCGGATCATCGGGCAGCTTCGCTGCCAGAATCGGGTTGCGTGATTGGGGGCTCTGCGCGACAAGTCGAAAGAGTCTGGAAAAACGAGCCCATTGAGTCATGTCCCTGATTGCAGTTACCGAAGAAAATTTCGAGAGTGAAGTAAAGCAGGCCAGTGTGCCCGTGCTTGTGGATTTCTGGGCGGAGTGGTGCGGTCCCTGCCGGATGTTGACTCCAGTTCTCGAGCAGCTTGCGCAGGAAAAGGGTGAAACGGTCAAGATTACCAAGGTGAATGTCGATGAGAACCCCGCGCTGGCGCAGGAGTTCGGTGTGCGGTCGATTCCCATGTTGGCGTTTTTCAAGGGTGGTGAATTGCGCGATACCATCGTGGGAGTGCAGCCCAAGGATGCAATTGCGACCAAGCTGGACGACCTGAGTCTCTAGGTGCCTCGTGCCTCGTGCTTCGCTTTGGGGTGGTCAGGAGAAGAGCGACACGCATTCCGCCTCAGGCGGCTGAGTCCTGATCCTGCAGGCTCCGAACCAGCCGTTTTATTCCGGCCGCGTTCCAGACGTCACGGAAGGCGACTTCGACATCGTCTCCCCCGGCCGAGGCGAACTCGACTGTGCCGACACCTATCAGACCGCGTAATCCCTTCCTCGATACGTTGATCGCGCGGATATCCACGATGCGGACTTCCCGGCTGCTTCTGGCCACCAGCCCCTCGACAAATTCCACGCGCCTGCTGGTGACCAGGTAAAGGCTGGCGTAGCGGTGAATGGCCAGGCCGCAGAAGAGGCCTGCTACCAAGGTTAATGCGATCTCCCGGGCGGGTGAGGGGAAATGGTCGGGAAAGTGTTCGGATGCAAACAGGATGCCCGCGATGAGCAGAATGCCCCCGAGCAGGCTTTTCCCGTAGGCCAGAATGTTTGGACGCCCGCGATAGTGCAGCTGTTCACGGGGGGGCGGCGCCTTGACGTTTCCGGGCGGATCATTGCGCGTCACCGGGGTATCTCCTCCAAGCGCCATTTTGCCGGAGAAAAGCGGATCATCACGCCAGGCGCCCGCCATGGTTCCTTGGCCGGATGTGCTGGCATCTGTGCTGGCCGATGGAGTTTGCACAATCACCCCGGCATCGTGACTCCCGTCGTTGATTGCGGAAGCCAGCCACCATGAGATCGGCCTGATTTGCGAGGGCTGCTCCTCCGGCGCACAGGCATCCTCGGGAAGCAGGATGCCGTCGTCGATCAACGCGGCAAGTTCCCCGGTTTTGAAAGGTCCGAGTCGGTCGCTGCCGCGCATTACGATGAAAGAGGGCATAGTAAGTAGCCTGGGATGGCTGTCGGCAGTGAGAATTCAGGTTTCCGGCTGGTCACCTGGAACCGGGGGCAGCAGGTCGTCGCGCTGCATCAGTTCCTCGACATCGAGCAGGATTGCCGCGGGGCTCGGATCCCGGTTGAGGATGGTGATTTGCGGGGCGATGCGGTCGACCTCGGCAATGGCACTGTGAACAAGGCTGCGGGGAACGTCGCCGAGCGCCCCGGGATCTGGAAAAATGTTGGTCGCTCGAAAGAATACCTTTCCCGTGGACCAATCCATTTCCAGGTTGCCGATATTGAGTTGCAGGTTGCTGCGCATCAGGAGCTCAGAACCCTTGGAGAGGCGGTCAGCTGCCACGCTGACATTCGGGCTTGCGACAATGGAGAGCGCGCCGAATTCCTCGTAGGCCTGGGCGTGCAAGGCAACTCGGCAGTGGTGGGCCTCGAACTGGCAGTCGATCACATCCTTTCTCTCGGGAATCGAGTAGGCCCAGCCTGCGGAGTCGAAGGCGGTTTTTACCGAATCGATGATCTTCACCTGCTTGAGTGTGGTCGGGGCCGTAATGGGAAGTAGACCGAATGCGCGCGAGGGCAGGGGTGCCGGGTGCTTGGGAAGCACGAGCGGCGGTGGTCGGGGAGACTGGATTCGAACCAGCGACTTCCTGCTCCCAAAGCAGGCGCTCTACCAAGCTGAACTACTCCCCGATAACCGCGAGTTAATGTTCCTCATCCTTTGCTGATGGCAAGTCTGGTTGTTGGTGAAATCGTCGTTGAGATCCTGTGGCACCCCCGTATGAATACCGACGGATTAAATCATGGCAGAAAAACAACAACAGCACCAGCGCAAGACGCTTGATGAGCGCAACCAGATCTCCGACCTCGAGCGCCTCAGGCATTCCAGTGCCCATGTGCTGGCTTCGGCGTTATTGGAGATCTGGCCGGATGCTCAGCTGGCCGGGGGACCGCCGGTGGAGAATGGTTTTTACTACGACGTAGATCTCGAGCATCGTATTACTCCCGATGATTTCGAGCAGATCGAGGCGGCCATGAAGCGCGTGGTCAAGGCGAACCAGGTATTTGAAAAAGTGGTAGTGAGCAGGGAGGAGGCGCGCGTGCTGGGTGAGTCCGGGCGTCTCGGTGCCCTTGCGGAGAGGTCGGTAGAGAGTCGCTTCAAACTTGATCTTCTGGACTCGATTCCCGAGGATGAGGAGATTTCACTGTTTCGCAACGGTGAGTTCCTCGATCTCTGCGCGGGTCCTCACGTTGCCCGTACGGGCAATTGCAAGGCGTTCAAGGTCATGTCTGTGGCCAGTGCGTTCTACAAGGCAGATTCGTCCAATCCACAGTTGCAGCGAGTCTACGGAACTGCTTTCAAGAACCGCAGCGACCTCGAGGCGTACCTCGAGCGCCTCGAGGAGGCGAAGCAGCGCGACCACCGCAAGCTGGGGCGCGAACTAGGTCTGTTCCACATCGATGAGGCGGTGGGTCAAGGCCTGGTGCTCTGGAAGCCGAAGGGGGCGATCATTCGCAGGGAGCTGCAGGAATTCATCTCGGAGGAGCTTGATCGGCAGTGCTACAGCCAGGTATTCACTCCCCACATCGGCAAGCTCGATTTGTATCGCACCTCAGGGCATTTTCCCTATTATGCGGATTCTCAGTTCCCACCGGTAATCGAACGCGATGTCCTGCGCCGGTTGGCAGACGATGGATGCAACTGCAGTGATTTGGTCAACAGCATCGGCGTTGGAGACATCGAGGGGTTTCTCCTCAAGCCGATGAATTGTCCGCATCACATCAAGATTTTCGATTCCGAGCCCCGGTCGTATCGCGACCTGCCGGTACGCCTCGCGGAATTCGGCACCGTCTACCGGTGGGAGCAGAGTGGTGAGCTTGGTGGTATGACCCGGGTGCGGGGGTTCACCCAGGATGATGCCCACATTTTTTGCACGCCCGAGCAGGTTGGCCCCGAAGTCGAAGGGTGCCTGGGACTGGTGCGCAAGGTGCTGGGTACGCTTGGCATGGAGAATTATCGTGTGCGCGTCAGCCTGCGTGATCCGGACTCTTCGAAATACGTGGGCGACCCGGCAAACTGGGATGCGGCGGAGGGGGCGCTGAGAAAGGCGGCGGCCTCCCTTGGAGTTCCCTTCACAGAAGAGCCCGGGGAAGCTGCCTTTTACGGCCCCAAGATCGACTTCGTTGTTCGTGACGTGCTCGATCGTGAATGGCAGCTGGGAACAGTTCAGGTCGATTACAGCCTGCCCGAGCGATTTGATCTCGCCTATATCGGTGCCGATAATGAAAAGCACCGCCCAGTGATGATCCACCGGGCGCCTTTCGGCTCGATGGAACGTTTCGTGGGAGTGTTGATTGAGCATTTTGCCGGGCACTTTCCGACCTGGCTTTCACCCGAGCAGGTTCGGATTCTTCCGATCTCTGAGCGCTTCAATGAGTATGGCAAGGGAATCGAAGAGCGCCTGCGCGGTTGCGGTGTGCGGGCGGCCCTCGATCAATCAAGTGATAAGGTGGGGGCCAAGATTCGGCTTGCTCAGCTCGATAAGGTTGCCTACATGTTGGTCGCTGGAGAGCGCGAGGCTTCGCAGGGTGAGGTTTCGGTGCGTCATCGCCAGCGCGGTGATTTAGGTAGTATGGCAATTGATCAATTTGAAGAACTGATCCGCGGAGAGATTCAGAACCGTGCACTTTGATCATGGCATGCCTGTGCGATCGACAGGGAGTGGCCACGAACGCAGGTTTTTTCCATTTGCCTTTGTGCTGTTAGAGCATTGAATGCATCGTTTATTTTTCACCTCAAAGAAAGGCCCTACCCATAGCTAAATCATCCAGAAGAAAGTTCAGTAATCGCCCACCGAGAACTCGGGTTAACGAGCGAATTCGTGCCCCGAAGGTCCGTGTCATCTACGCGGGCGGCAGTGAGGAGAAACAACTTGGCATCATGGACACCCGTGATGCGCTGCGAGCAGCTAAGGAGCGTGGGTTGGATCTTGTCGAGATCGCTGAGAACGCCAACCCGCCGGTCTGTAAGATCGTCAATTACGGTAAGTACAAGTACGATAAGGCAAAGCAGAAGAAAGAGGCTCCCAAGCAGAAGGGAGGCAAGCTCAAAGAAGTCAAGTTCCGCGTCGGTGTGGCGCAGAATGATTACCGCATCAAGGTCACCCGTGCTGAGGATTTCCTCATGGAGGGCAACAAGGTGAAGGTGCAGCTTATGTTCCGAGGACGCCAGATGGCGCATACGGATCTCGGCTTCGAACTGATGAAGAAAGTTCAGGAAGACCTGGCGCAATGCGCCCAGACGGATTTCCAGCCGCGCCTCTCAGGTCGTCATATCGGCATGCAGCTTTCCCCGCTTCCCGAACAGCAGCGCAAGCGCGTCTGGCGGGTCAATGACGAGGTGCTTCCGGATGACGATGACGATGACGATGACGAGCATGACGAGCATGACGAGCATGACGAGCATGACGAGCATGACGATGTCGCTGAAACGACTGCTGGTTCGCAGGAAGATTCCCTTCCGCAGGAGAGGGCCGACTGATTGGCAGGGTAGCGTGTCTGCTTGAGTGATTTTGGCAGTGCAGTTATTCCCGGTCAGGGTGCCGCAATTCCATGTGCCGGTTTTCTTCCCCGCTTTATTGCTGCGAGTTTATCACTGCTGCAACCCTGGCAGTCGCGCTTGCTGCATGTGGGACGCAGCGAACGGAGAGTGAACCCAGCCCGAAGTCCCGGTTGTATGAGAACACGATGGGATTCGAGCTCGGCGATTTTTCCAAGCGCAGCGAGTTCGATGGGCTGCGTCAGGAAAGCCGGAACAGTCCCTTGATGCAGAAGAGATTCGCCACGGTCGACAGCCGGGCGCAGGGACAGACCTTCGATACCGGGACGTCGCGACTGGCAGGGAGAGACTTCGTAACTGGAGATGCAGCCGGAGATGTACCGTTTGCCAACACTCCCTCGTTCTCGGGAAAACGTGCCCGGTTTGGAGGAGATCGTTACCGGGATGCAGCTGATGAGTTTCAATCGCCCGACTTGCCGGGTCGATGGCAGCGCTCCTCGAGCCACGCCGCAGGGCGCTATGACTCTGCGCCGGGAAGACAGGTGGAGACTTGGCAGTTGGATTCCCTGCCTCCTCGAATTATCCAGACGCCTGACTCCGATACCGAGTTGAGCAGCTTGCGCAGTATGGATAATTTGCGTACCACCTTGGGTAAGTAGGGGTTGCTTCGTCGAGCGGGACGCCGTTGACTGCGCTTTGTCCGGGAACAGATTCGATCGTGAACAAGCTGGAAGAAATCATTGCACACAAGAGGGAGGAGATTCGTCCGATCCTGCCGTTGGCGGACAAATTGCGTAGTTCCGCTCTTCTACGGAATGAATTTCGTTCCCTGGAGGCCGCGTTGACGCGTGATCCGGAGTCCCTCGCGGTGATTGCTGAAGTGAAGGGCGCCTCTCCCTCAGCGGGCATCATCCGCGAGGATTTTGATCCTCTACACGTTGCCAGGGTCTACGAGGAAGCGGGAGCGAGTGCCCTGAGCGTGCTCACAGACGAGAAGTATTTTCGGGGGCAGCTCAGTTATCTCACGCGGATTGCCGCGGTGGCGGGCATTCCCTTGCTGCGCAAGGATTTTATCGTGCATGCGGCGCAGATCGCCGAGGCGGTTGTGGCCGGGGCCGATGCCATCTTGCTTATCGTGGCAGCGCTCGAGCAGGAGGATCTCTTGCGACTGCTCGATGAGGCGCAGACGTTGCAACTCGAGGTCCTCGTCGAGGTGCATGACCGCTGGGAACTTGACCGGGCACTCGAGACCGACGCACGCATCATCGGTATCAACAATCGCAACTTGAAGACGATGGAGGTCGATCTCGCCACCACCGAGGAGCTTGCGGCTGAGGTTCCCGAGGATGTTGTGCTCGTCAGCGAGAGCGGCCTGCGCACTGCGGAGGATGCATCTCGCGCCGGCGCGGCAGGAGCCGACGCGATCCTGGTGGGTGAAAGTCTGATGCGTGCCGATGACGTCGCCGCGCAGCTCAAGACATTGATGACGTCACGCTATTCCTCTGCCCGTTGATGACTTATGGCACGCGGATTCGAGGAGCTCGATTTTCAAGCCACTGCCATGGGAGATTTGATCCTGCGGCGGAGGATCGTTCCCGCCCTGGGAAACCGTGAAGTGTATGAGGTGATCCTCGGGGATGCTTTCCTGATGTCGAGCCTGTTCACGGTGGTGGAGGAGGCACTCGCCGATCTCGGGCTGGCAACGATTGATTCGCAATGCCGGGATCTACGCGTTGTCGTGGGGGGCCTTGGATTGGGCCATACCGCGGCGGCAGCCTTGCGGGATCAGCGGGTTGGGGAGCTTCTCGTTATTGATACCATGGCAGAGGTGATTGGTTGGCACGAGCGAGGCCTGGTGCCCCTGGGTGGGGAATTGTGCGCGGATTCCCGCTGCCGATTCGTGCATGAGGATTTCTTCGCCCGGGCAGCCGATCCGGGCATCGGTTTCGATCCTCTCGAGGCAGGCAGGCGCTTCGATGCGGTGTTGCTTGATATCGATCACACGCCTGGCAAACACCTCGATGCCTCTCATGCCGGTTTATACACGCCTCGGGGACTGCACACACTTGCGCAGCACTTGCGCCCTGGGGGAGTATTCGCCATGTGGTCGGATGATCCCCCCGAGGAGGAGTTTCTCGGGCTCCTGCGCAGTGTGTTCACCGGTGTAAGGGCCGAGGTGGTGACGTTTGCCAACCCGTTGCAGGAACGCGACTGCGCCAGCACTGTCTACCTTGCGGTGCGGCGGACCTGATTAGCAAACCGCGATCCCAAGGCAACCGCCATGCGGGTGGCGGGTCCCCGGGTGATTTCGCGATTGGCGAATCTTTTGCGTTTCTTCCGCCTCTTCCGTGGTTAAGTGCTGGTCGCCGCCACGATGAAAGACGTTTACACCTTTGCCGATCTTGCCGATCCAGCCGCCTGGGAGCTTGAGATAGCTGATCTGCCGGCCCCTCCAATGCTGGCTGTCATCGGCGATCCGATTGCGCACTCGAAGTCGCCACAGATGCACAACGCGGCACTCGCCGCCGAGGGCATCAAGGGATGTTACATCCGCTTGCATTTGGCGGCGCATGAAGTGGCGCCCGGACTCGCCCGGTTGGCAGAGCTTGGATTTGTTGGTGCCAACGTGACCATTCCGCATAAGGCCGCGGCGCTTGCGCTGGCTACGGAGGCTGGATTCCTGGCGCGCATGATGGGTGCGGTCAATACCCTTCGCTTCGATGACGAAGGGGTGATCCGCGCTTGGAATACCGACGGGCCCGGATTCCTGCGTGCGGTCGAGGAATCCTTCGGTGCGCCGGTCAGTGAGCTGCGGGTGGCGATTATCGGCGCGGGCGGTGGTGCCGGCAGGGCGGTGGCAGTGCAGTGTGGCGCGATCGGGTGCCCAAGGATCGTGCTGGTCAATCGCACGCCGGAAAAAGTTGAGGCGCTTCAGGCTCAGATGGCTGCATTGCCGTCGGGTACTGAGGACATCCGCGTGTGTGCCTGGCAGCCGGATGCTATGGCGGAGGAGCTTGCCGAGATCGATCTGGTGGTCAATGCCACTTCGCTGGGCATGTCCGCGGATGACGCGCCGGTTGTTCCTGCCAATCTCCTCAGGGCCGATCACCTTGTTTACGACATGGTCTACTCCGGGGGACAGTCGCGCCTGCTTGCCGACACGAAGGCAGCCGGGGGCAGGGGGGCTGACGGCCTCGCCATGTTGCTGCACCAGGGAGCCATCGCCTTCGAGCACTGGTTCCGCATCGCCGCGCCGGTCGATGTCATGCGGGTCGGGTTGGTTGGCAGCTAACGTATTGGGTTGTTCAAACTTCCGAAAGACTTGCCGGACACAACTCTGCTGTTCCTGGTGGCCCGGACTGGTCAGTCGTTTGCGTCCCCGGTAAATATTAAGGAAGCTCTGGTTAAAGGCGCTGCCTGCCATTGCTGTCCGAATTCTGCGTGGCACGGCGCGAGGCGGAAGTGGATGAACATCCATGACCAACGAGCAACAAAGTCACGCTGGATGCGGGCGGCAACCCGAAGGGCTTCTCTGCAAAGTCCGGAGCGCAGCGAGGCGAACTCTCACTTTTATTCAATCTCAGGTGGCGGGTAGCGGAATCGATCAGAGGTTCCTTAAATCCGAAAGCTTCCGCGACGGGCTCCTGGGCACCGCTTCCGCCTGGATCGTTCACTATGGCAGAATACATGCGATTGCCGTAAACCTCGGTGAATTATAAGGTAATGATTATCCGTCTGCCGTAAGTTGGGAAACCGCAGGCGTCTCTGCATATTAAACATAACTAAGTGCTGGAGTATGTCGCTGGCGTTCCCGTTCGCTGTTGGGAAGAAACGCATCCTGGTCTGGCGTTCTGTTATGGGGCTATTTTACCTATGCTGATTCGTAATCAGACTTGAAGCATGTCGATCTCCGGTGGGCGATAGGTCTCCCCGTCCTCTTGAGAGCCTCTGCAAGCGCGCTGTGTTGGAAGACCCTCGCGAAGTCGCTCCGCCACCGTTCCATATGTTGCCGGGGCGTCGGAAAAACGCGCCGCTGTGGGTAGGGAAGAATCCAGATTGCAGGGCAGTAGCGTTGAATGTCGGCGTTTCCGCGGAGGTATGGTCTAAACTTCGAGGCACATGCTTACCGCGGTCTCGAACGGCTTGGTTCTTTGGGTGCCAGTGCCCGTTTCAGAACGCCCGGGCGGTCCGTGGTGATGGAGTCTACCCCGATTTCGACCATGTGGCGGGCCAGCGGGATGTCGTTGACTGTCCAGCAATGGAACTGCAGCCCGTTTTCCCGCAGGGCCGCGCCCAGTTCCGCGGTGATTTCCGCAGTCGCTTGGATGTCAACGCCATCGGCACCCAGTTTTTTCAAGGTCTTGATCACCCCGCCTGTTCCGAGTTTTTTGTATGTCTTGGTGCCGACCAGCCAGAAAACGTCCATTTCCGGCATGGCTTTCTTGCAGGCTTTGATGACTGCCTTGTCAAAGCTGATCACCGCCAGCCGCGACTTCGGCACGCCGGTGGCCGCGAGTTGTTCGCTCAGCGGCTCGATGATGCGCTCTGAATCCTTGACCTCGATAAACATCCGCCCCCTGTCGGGAGGCAGGGTGGCCAGCACCTGTGCCAGCGTAGGGATTCGCGTGCCACGCCATTGCGGATCTTTCCACGCGCCGACGTCCAGATTGCGCAGTTGTTCAAAGGCTGTGCTGCTGATGTCCAGTGGCTGCCCGGCAATGCGCTCGGATGTCTTGTCGTGGAAGCACACGATAACAGTGTCCGAGGTCATGAAAAAATCCCCCTCGATCAGGTCTGCCCCCTGTTCCCACGCCAGTTCGAAAGCCGGCAGGGTATTTTCCGGGGCGTCCTCCGAGGCACCCCGGTGGGCGACAATGTCAAGCGCAGTGCAGGGGAACGGGCTGCAGGCGAAGGCGACAAGCGCAAGGAGAGAGAGTTTTTTGAGCATTAGGTTGTGCATGTAAAACGGTGCCGGGCGGGATGGAAGCAAGTGCCCGCGAACGGTAGCTTACTACAATTTCATGCTCTGGCGCATCGTGCACTCTCCGCTTTGACTAATCCGGCGCCGATGAGGACCGTGCTTGCCAGGCCCAGTTTCGGCGTTGCTGCGACCGATTTTCGATAGAAAGATGTTCGAAATAGTCTGTAATTGTATTTACAATATTGAATTTTTTGATAGAAATGAGTTTGGATCAGGATCGGTAACACATGGAAAAAGTCCACGAATCTGTGAATGATCTGTGTAAAAAACCCCGAAAAGCGCCAGGAAACCCTCAGACAGTCCCGCAAAAGTTTCATGATCAACCAGCTGAGGGGTAGCAACGGACTACGCCCTGCTGGGTGCCTGCTACCAGGCAAGGAGGCCGGTTCGCGCCGGTTTCGAGTTGGTTCGCATCTCTCTGCTGCCTGCGGAAACTGCCCGGGCTTCGCGTTGGTCACGACACTGATGCTGATTTCGGTCCTGCTCGGGCTGATCGTCGCCTTGTCGTCTTACATCTCACTCAGCCAGCAGAAGAGTATGGTCGAGGGCAATTCACTGCACGCGCGGGAGGCTGCGCTGGCCGGTTTGCGCGTCGCTCTGGGTGAGTTGCAGACTACCGCAGGGCCGGATCAGCGGGTGACAGCGGCGGCCTCGCTATTGGGAAATGCCGGTAATGCATACGCTGGTGCAGCCCCCGCGGCCCCGGGCCGGGCGGCATGGACCGGGGTCTGGAAGTCGAACACCGTGATGGCCCCGGACGGTGAGATGGCGCGCTACACCCCGGCTGATCCTGACGTGAAGAGCTTCGCCGGTTGGCTGGTCTCGGCAACCGACACCAGTGGCAATTTCGGCCTTCCGGGCAGCCTTGGAGATGCCACGGCCAGCTACACGCTCAACGATGCCCTGCCGCTGGTCACCAACTCGGATGGAAGCACCTACCTCGAGGCCGGCAAGGTGCAACTCGAGGACACTGCAGAGGGCTCGCGTTACTTCGCCTTCGTGGTCGAGGACGAGTCGATGAAAGCCGATCTTTCGTGGAGCGAGGCGTCGACCTCCGACTTGGAGCGCGCTCAGGCGGCCCGACTCTCGGCGGCGCCCGGTCCCGACTACGCCGTGTTTAACGAGAAACATCCTGCGCATCCTGTTCCTGACCATGAAATGCCGTTTTTTGACACGGCGGCGACATACAAAGTGGCGTATCCACTGACTGCCGAGGGAGGCACCAATCCCTTTCTCACAGAAGCCATTGGCCGGATGCGTGATCCGGCGGATTTACAGACTTTGATCGATGAGAATGCCCTCGTGACGCATGAAGCGTGGTTCGATATGAGTGACTGGCTGCGCGACCAGAGGGCACATTTTACGTGGGGGAGCCGCGGCGTGCTCGCCGATGTGAAGCTCGGTGGCCTGCGCCGTGACTTGAGCCTGGCCTTCGAGATGGATGGGGAGGCGGATATTTCAACCTCCGAGCAGCCAGTACTTTTCAATCAGCAGGTGGGTGAGTTTGTCGGTGGCACGGACAAATACGGGTCCGCTCATGATTACCCGTTGATGAGAGGTTCGAGCACCGACTACAGCATGTGGCGGCTTCCTGGGCCGAAGACCCCGGTGCGGGCGCGCTACCTGTTCCGGGAGCGTTGGGATACGGGTGGGCCGTTTTCTGGCATCCTCAACCCGAGTACCGGCCAACCACAGTTCTTCAAGAGGACGGACACCAACGATCCCAGCTATGTGGACCGAAGAGATCCCTCGGTGGCTCGCGGGCCGACCTGGTGGAATCTGCGTGATTATTACAATCTATACAAAAGGCTCGAGAAGAACGGGACAAGCTACAAGCTCAAGGCCAGAAGTTATTATCCGAACCGCAGTGACATCGGCTACGTGCACAGCGAGATGCTCGACACGATCATCACCTGGGCGGATCACCGTGACACGGACCGCCGCCGGCCATATCAGGGACCACTCGGAGGCCAGTGGAAATATGTGTTTCGCCCGGCGCGTGCGAGTTGTGCCCCGGCATTTCTCGGCACTACCGCTCTGTTGAGCGTCATCGCTACCAATTACGATCCCGGCACCCAGACGGCGGAGATCGCGATCACCGTGGATCCGATTTTCTATTTCTGGAATCCCTACAACCGGCAGCTGGAAGTGGACAACCTGATGGTTCACTTCGAGACCGGCATGTCCGGGACGGTTGATATCGCGGTCACGGATACTGCGTCGGGAACGGTAACCACGTATTCGCCGGATTTATGGCAGCTTCTGCATTGCAACTTCATCAACTATCGCAATCGCAGGCCGAACAGCTGGGGGGCCAATTACGGGTTCCTGATCAACGCATCCCCAGGTTCAGGTACCGCGCCATTCGTGCTGGAACCCGGCGAGGTGATCGCCGCATCTCCCTCCACCATCTCGGGTCAGTCCTACCTGGGATATGATCCCCTTAACAACAGCAGCGGTATCTTCATGACTTCGATTGACGTGGCAGCATACGCGAGTCCGCGGTGGGATGTGTCCGGGTATCGGAACAAGCAGGTCAGGGCCAGCGTGGCTCGCATTGATCCGGACGGTGACGGCATTTTCGAGTGCGCGACAAAGATCAACGTGGGGTTCTATGACCCAACCCGGAGTGGTGCGCAATCGGCGAGGTTTTTCATGGATTCCAGCCTGGCACCGCGCGGCATGACCCCGGCGGCCTTTCAAACCAATCCGGACGTTCCCGGCGACCAGCTCCAGCACACCCACATGCAACTCACGGCGATTCGCTACGAATTCGTCGCGCCGAATTCCCGTGTCTACAATTTGCCGCTGGAACTCGACACATTGGTGGATACGAAAAGTCAGTTCGGGCTTTTCACGTATCTCATGAAGCCCACGAGCTGGGCCGGGCAGGTCTATCACCGGCGCTATCGGCCAGCTCATTATCGTCACAAGGGCAGGAATCCGGTGGAGGTGTTCTCGCGCATGAATCCCGCGCCGCTGGTCATCAACAAGGATTGGTGGGCGGCAGCTGCTCCCAACATGGTGTTCAATTTCGTCGCCAACCAGAATCCCAACAGCCTGATCAACGGCAATGGCATCAACTTCTCCACCTCCGCACGCCGGGCCTTCTGGGGAAGAAGCTGCAATTCGACCGGCTCCACCTCCGTGCCGATGTCCAACATCCCGTCCAGTCCGTTGATTTCGCTGGTTGATTTCGGGCACGCCAACATCGGCACCATGGCAGAAGATCAATTTCACGCGGTCGGCAATTCCCTGCCAAGTGTGGTGATCTCGTCGATCGCTCCTCACGGGATCGTCAACACCGGGGGTGGGGGTCAAACCAGTGGCACGGCCACGGATCTCTCCTGGATGATGAACGATGCGCTGTTCGATCGGTATTTCCTTTCGGGTATCGCGCCGGAGTTTGATTTTGGTGGCACCGATGGCGCGTATCGTCAGACCGGCAGCCTGGCGGTCACGTTGACGGATTTTTACGGTGATGATCCCGTGAGCGCTCGAGCCAGTCCGGTGCTTGCACCCCATGTGCCGGCCGGCAAAACCGCCGCAGAGATTGTCTCCGAGTTGACGCCCGGCACCACGAATCACGACATTTACAAGAAAATCGCCGCCTACAGCCTGATCGACGGGGCGTTCAATGTGAACTCCACCTCGGTCGAGGCCTGGGCGGCCTTGCTGCGCGCGAATCGCGCCCTGGCAGTCGACTATGCCCAGGGGGGTGGCACCGATACAGCGAGTGGGTCGCCGTTTCCCTCGAGTGCCTCGCCCTCGGCCCCCGGCAGTGGGGCGAGGACCTACTGGTCGGGCTTTGCGCGCCTTACCGACGACCAGATATGGGATGACAGGCTCACTCCGGATGACCCGTCAGACGATACCGGGATTGCCGTCGAGCTTGTCAAGCAGGTGAAAATCCGTGGTCCCTTCATGAGCATTTCGGACTTCATCAACCGCAAGGTCGGGGGTGACAAGAACGGTGATGGCACCCTGGATAATTCGGATGTCACCAACAACCACCTGAGGGGTGCCCTGCAGGCGGCGGTTGATTCGATCAGGACGGTCAGTGGTTATCTGGACCGAGGGATCGGTGGTATCGTCTCGGCGGCGGGTGGTGTGGCTACTGCTTATAACTGGCTTCAGCCACTTGCCACCTGGTATAGCTGGCGCAGCAGTTTCGGTGCGGATGGAACCTATGGCACTGCCGATGATGTGGTGCCCAACTCTGCGCGAGGCATTCCCGGGGATATTACCCAGGCAAAGCTACTTCGTTCGCTGGCGCCTCGCCTGACCGCGCGTGGCGACACCTTCCGCATCCGCGCCTACGGTGAAAAGCGCAGCAGCGATGATGAGACAATCATTGCCCGTGCTGTCTGCGAGGCACTCGTCCAGCGACTGCCGGAGTATGTCGATCCCGGTGATCCGAGCGATCCGGAAAACCCGCCGGAAGATAACGAGCCCTGGGATGAGGCGGGTTCGGGTGCACCGAAATTCAACGAGACCAACAAGCAGTTCGGCCGCCGTTTCAAGATCGTGCAGTTTCGCTGGTTGACCTCCGATGAGATTTAGCGTGAAACACGGGCCCCGCGCGGCTGATCCTTTCCTTACTTTTTTGTTCATATGATGCGCTTCTCCACGATTTTTTTCGGTCTGGTTCTTGGCCCTGGTTTTGCGCTGTCGCTCGTTACCGCCCAAGCAGAGCAGGAGCCGGTAAAAGAGCCCTACCTGCAGTTCACCTGCATGCTCTGGGAAGGTCCGTTGGAGAGTCAGCTCTTTTATCGCGATGGGGAGCGGTATATCCCCGTGACCCCCTTCACCGAGAGTCGCTCGAAGGCGCACTTTCTCAAGTTCAGCAGGGAATTCTCCCTGCATGTGAAGCACCAGGTCGAGGAGCAGGAAGAGGCGATCTACCGCCTGGTGGGAACATCTCCTCTGCTCACCGGCACCAGGCGAATCCTTTTCCTGCTTTTCAAGCAGGAACCAGAAGACGGCATCGAGTTCCGCATCCTGCCTTTCGATGACTCTTTGGCCGGCTTCCCGGCGGGCACGTTCCGCTTCATGAACATGAGCGCGAAGGAGTTGCGTGTGAAGTTCGCCGACGAGACCAGGAAAATACCCGCCAGCAAGATGACCCTGATGAACTCCGACGTGAGTTCCGACGGCGGCCTGATTCCTTTCCTGATCGGGGATGCCCGGGGGCGGAAGATTTTCGAGACCCGTCTGTTTGCTCAGCCCACCGGCCGGGAAATCGTTTTCATCGGCCCGCCGAAGGAGGGCGAGGAACTTCCCAGTGTGCGCTTCCTTTCGCAATTGCTCCCCCGGCAGTTGCCGACACTTCCGCAGGATCTGGCGTCGGAACCGGAACCGGAACCGGAACCGTGAGGCTTGTCGGGGTGTCAGGATGGATGTGCCGTTTCCCGAGTCGTAACCTTCTTCTGTGATCAGCCAATTTATGAAAAGAACCTCTGCCTGTTCCAGCATGATCATACCGGTCTCATTGGCTTCATTGCTTTGCGGTTTGTTGGTGCCGTGTGCCGGATTCGCAGGTCAGGAAAAGGGGCAAGAGACAGAGGTGCAGGCG
>JBDQJG010000037.1:0-20199 GCA_040263955.1 Verrucomicrobiales bacterium | reverse complement strand
GCTTCCCACCGGTGCAGCTCGAGGGAATGGGTCAGCATACTCCTTGATCGGCTCGCGGTCAAAAAGGAGAGCCGGATCAAGTTCCTCCCCGAAGTAATTTCCCACCCCTGCCGGAGGAGGCCAGGCCTCCCCCCAGGGGAGCTTGTTGATCTGCATGTTTTTGTCCGCCGGAATCGCCGCCGGATCCTCGCCCTTGCCGATGCCCGCGGCACAGCTCCACTCGTGGTCGCTCGGCAGCCGGTAGACAGCATCCTCCGGGATCGCCCCGGAAGCCCGGGCCGTGCCAGTCAACCACTCGCAGAAGGCTGTGGCATCTTCCCAGCTGATCTGCCCGGCCGGATGGTCCGGGGTTTCATCCCAGCCTTCCTTGCCCTTGCGCGCTTGCTGGCCCACCCACTCGCGCCCGGTCGCCTCGACAAAAGCGTTGTAGTCCCGCCGACGGGTCTCCCAGATCGAGAAGTGCACGGTCCTGCCGCTGGTAGCGGTATCGGTCGGGCTGCCGGTGATCTCCACCGGCACGAAACGCATACCCAGGGAATTCTCGAGAGGATGCTCCTGCGGGGGCTCCTCGCCAGCGGCGGCGGCATCAGCTTTATCCCCTGGAGTCGTTGCAATCTCTTCCGTCTTCACTGGAGCACTGTTCTGCGGCGCCTCGGTCCTGGTATCCTGTTTCTTCTCCTCCGGTTGCCGATTCACCAACAGAGCTCCGACCACCAGACCGATACCAAGCACAGCAATAGCCACCAACTTCGGCATTGCTCCCCGACCACCACCTGCCTTCTTCACCGCAACCGGGGCCTGCTGTGCATCCGTGGTCACGGATGCTCTCGCATCCACCGGCCGTGTCTTCTTCATTTCCGCCGTCGGCGGACCGGCCATGATCCTGTCCAGTGCGACGCGAAACTCGGTTGCGTCGGCATAGCGATCATCCGGATCCGGCTGCAACGCCTTGCCGATAATCTCGTCGTAGCGGGCGTCCACGCCTTCCACCAGCTCCGAAGCGGGACGGAAAACGCCGCGCGGCACCGTGCCGGTCAAAAGCTGGTAGAGCATGGCCCCGACCGCATACAGATCAGCCCTGCCATCGACTTCCTTGTCCGAGTCGAGCGCCTCGGGCGCCACGTAATCCGGCGTGCCCATTGCCAGATTGGTCATGGTCAGCCCCATGTCGTGGGCGGTGGACTTGGCCAGACCGAAGTCTGCCACTTTCACCCGGCCGTGCTCATCGAGCATAATGTTCGCCGGCTTGATATCCCGGTGGACGATCCCGTGCCGATGCGCGAAGCCCAACGCGTCGAGCACATGGCAGACAACCGCATGCGCATGCTCCGCCTCCAGCCTGCCACCCTGCTCGTGCAGATACTGGTGAATGTCCCGTCCACGGACGAACTCCATGACAAAATAGAGAAACTTGCCACCGGGGAACTCCGCCTCACCGAAATCGTAGACCTTGATGATGCCGGGATGACTGAGCTTGGCCATCGATTTGGCTTCCTGCTCGAAACGCTCGGCAAACTGCAGGCTCTCCGAAGCCACGGCCAAATCCATGGGAAGGATCTTGATGGCCACCTCACGATCCAGGTTGGGCTGCATGGCCCGGTAAACCGCTCCCATACCGCCCTGCCCGATCAATGCGGTGACCTCGTAACTGGTCAACACGCCGGCCAGTTCGGCGGGTGTTGGCGCATGCCAGCCGTATGGAGATGTGGAGGAGGAGGCCATGCCAGGTCTCGAGGCAATCAGCCAGCATCATAGCCTGCTCAGTTTTAATGACAAGCCAGAGAACAAAAATCTGATCCGCGCCGCTGATTCCGACTCCTCAAAGCTCCCTGACCACACGGAATCCACGATCGTGCCTGCCCTCACCAGGACCTATCCATCCGCGCTTTCCGGGTCGAAGGGCGAGCGTCCCCTGGTCGAAGCTACCCCCGCGAACAATCCGGTGCTCTCCCGCCTCCGGACCTGCAGGATCACGCAGCGGTGAAAGCGCATAGTAGTCGCCCGCAAATCGGTCCACACACCACTCGGTCACGTTGCCCTGCATATCGAAGAATCCGAGAGCATTCGCCCGCTTCCCGCCAACGGGCGCGGCACGCCCAGTGCCGACCACGGCCCGCGTGCGCAGCGCATCCCGACTTCCACACCAGATATCGACGGTCCCTGCCCGGCACGCATATTCCCACTCCGCTTCAGTCGGCAGGCGATACCGAGCCCCCTCTTTCGCCGAAAGCCAGTTGCAGAATGCCACGGTATCTGCCCACGTCACACACACCACCGGATGATTGCCTTCCGGATCGTAACCCAGACCACGATTCCATGCCCTGTCACTGTGTGTGTTTTCAAATTCCGTGACATAGCCGGTGTCGTCCACAAAGCGCCGGAACTGACCAGCGGTCACCTCGCAGGCTCCCATTGCGAATGGCCGAGTAATGGCAACCAGGTGCCGTGGACGCTCGGCTGCATACGTCTCCAAAAACTTGTCACCCTCGGTGCGGGCCAGTTCAGCATGCTGCTCGTCACTGCACCCCATATAGAAGCTCCCCGGTGGCACAAGTCGCAGTGCCATGCCGATCGAATTGTCGAACGCGCTCTCGACGCCGAGCCTTTCTGCCCAGATCTCCCGGTGAGATTGCAACTGTGCAATATCGAGCGAAGCGGGAGCTTCGACTTTCGGGGATGCCAGTTCCTCGCGCAACGCCACCACCGCAAGCGCACTTTCGAAGGCACGCGCTCGGGTCAACTCCTGCTCGAGATGCTGCAGGGATTGACCGAGAGCCGAACCAAGCCTGTCATCGATCTTGCCGACCTCAGCGCTCCACTTTGCCCGCAGATCCTGCAGGGCAGTCGCACTCGCCTCCGGCAACAAGGAAAGCGCCACCGGCCGTTTCACCGCAGCTATCTGGTTGCCAGGAGGCGCCGCTAGTTCGGCTTGAAAAACGTCCACACGGGCCTGCTCATGCCGGTAGGCCGTCGCAAGGGTTGAATTGCCTGATCGAGCTGCGCGGCGAAGGCCGTCTTCCAATGCCCTGGTATACTTTTCTGCCAACTCGGCCACCTCCCCACGCCGCAGTGAATCGTATTTCTCGAGACGCTCCTGCAGGCCGGGAATCGCAACCGAATCGGGCTCCGACACAGGCTCAGGCTCAGGTGCCGTTACCACCGGCAATTCAGCCTCGGACTCAGGCCCGGCCTTGCCCTTACCGGAAGATGGAGAGACACCCACGACGGAATCACCCTCGTTGCTCTCAACGACACCAGAAACCGTTTCAAGTCGAACCGGAACGCGTTCCTCGTGGGACTTCGGCGCCGGCATGGAGGATGTCTTCGCGACTTCCGCCACTGTTGCCGCCTGCTGCGCTGGCTTTTCGACCACCATCGGCTGGACCGAAGCATCCAGATCGGTGGGTGCAGGCTGCCGAGTCTGAGTCCATGCCCAGGCTAGCAAGGCTAGCAACACGATGATCACCCCGACTTTCAGTACGGGAACCCCACCATACGCCTTTCCTCCCCGCCCCGAAGCATGTGAGCCATCGCCGGCACCCGCGTCACTTGCACTCCTCACCCCAGCCACTTTTCCCGATTTACTCACAGAATCGGCAATCTTGAGTGCCGCCGTCTGCGGCGACTCACCGGCTTCCGGAACAGGTTCGAGCAAAATATGATCGAGATCGGCCCGGAATTCAGCAGCCGTCTGATAGCGATCCTTCCGATCGCCCTGCAAGGCGCGGGTGATGATGCCGTCGTAGCGGGCATCCAATCCGGGCACCATCCGCGACGCGGGTTGAAACATGCCCCGCGGCACCGAACCGGTCAGCAACTGGTAGAGCATAGCCCCCACGGCATAGAGGTCGGCGCGACCATCCACGTCACTGCCGCCGGCCAGGGCCTCCGGAGCAATGTAATCGGGAGTTCCCATGGCCAGGTCGGTCCTGGTCAGGTTGCTCTCGCCCGAAGTCGCTCTCGCCAATCCGAAATCCGCCACCTTGACCCTGCCATCACGATCAAGCAGGATATTCGCCGGTTTCACATCCCGGTGAATGATGCCGTAGGCATGCGTATATCCGAGAGCATCGAGCACATGGCAAGCAATGGCATGGGCGTGCACCGAGTCCAGCCTGCCTCCCTGCTGTTTCAAATACTCGTAGACATCCATCCCGTCGACGAACTCCATCACGAAATAGAGCAAGCATCCCTGGTCTGTCTCGATCTCGCCGAAATCATACACATCGATAATCGCCGGATGACTGAGCTTGGCCATCGACCTGGCCTCCTGCTGAAAACGCTCGGCAAAGCCGGACCCGCCACTCGCGCCCTGGATCTCACGCGGGAGAATCTTGATCGCGACATACCTATCGAGATTCCGCTGAAGCGCTCGGTAAACCGCGCCCATGCCCCCGCGACCAAGCATGGCAATCACCTCGTAGCCCGTCAGCAGCGTATCGAGTTGCTCCGGAGTCGGCGCCTGCCATCCGGCAGAGGAGGAGGATGCATTCATGGAAGCGGAAAATTGACCGGATTGGCCGGTTGATCTCACCAATGATGAAACAGTCACCTCGGACACGGCGAGACGCCAGCATCCATGACAACGGCTCGACTGGTCAGCAGTTGCAGCGACTCTCCACGCTCATTCATACACCTTAACGCGCCTCCCTTGCCGCCGCACCACCGCCGGCCAGCCTCTCACGAATGGCGGCAAGCTTGCGCACCTTGTCCTGCTCTCCGGCGGCGACCAGTTTCCGTTCGAGCGCGGTCAGCACCCGCCGGATCGAGCTCCTGAATTCGCCATCAATTTTCTCTATCTCGGAATCCCAGATGCCACGAACTTTCACCAGCTCACGGGAACTGTTGCGCGGCAAGGGAGGCAACTGCTCGGCTGAGCCGAATGCGACAATCATTTGATCATCCCGCGTTTCAGAAGCCATCGAGCGCATCAACGTCACCAGTCCCGATCGTTCATCCCGATACGCCGAGACGGACCGCAGATCGCCCGAATCCGCTGCCTGGTCCAGCTCCTTTTCCAGAGCCCGGCCATACTGCACGGCCAGTTGATCGATCTGTCTGCGCCTGTCTGCCATAAGATCCGCCAGTATTTCCCGCAGGCCCGGAATTCCCTCGAGATGCTGCCCGGCCTGCTTGGACATCCAGTTGGCTGAACCGTTCTCATTCAGCTCGGCGCCTTGCCCCACCGGCCTGGATCGCGGCCCCGGGAAAGCTGCGGCGTCGGACCCGCCAGGCCCCGAGGCAATGGCGACAAGCGGCTCCGAGGTGCCGTGTTCGGGACCGGCCCCTCCGTCCGCCTCTGACCGGGGACTCTCTCGCCTCACGCTCTGCGCGGATTCCCCCGGAAAAACGAAATACCAGACAACCAATGCCAACCCGACCGCACCTCCGAGTTTGATCCAGGTTCCGATTCCCGACTTTCTCTTCGGCTTGTCCTCACCCAATCCACGCACCTTCAGAACGTGAGGACGCGCTTCCGCAGCAGCTCTTGGCACCGGATCAGGCGCGGCATCAGGCATCGCATCGGGCGCGGTAGCGGATGCGGCATCGGACACAGGCATGGGAGTGGTCTCGGCCTCCGAGTCAACCCGGTTGGCGCCAGGGCGAACCAGGGGAATGGTTCCGATGCCCAATTTCATTACCGGTGTCGGCTCGGTCACGATGCGGTCGAGATCCGCACGAAATTCAGCCGCTTCCTGGTAACGCGCATCCGGATCAGGCCGCAACGCCCGCATGACGATGGCATCGTAGCGCACATCGAGACCGGGAACCAATTCCGTGGCCGGCTGAAACACTCCACGCGGAACCCTGCCGGTCAGCAACTGGTAAAGCATGGCTCCCACCGAGTAGAGATCCGCACGCCTGTCGACTTCCTTCCCCGACTCGAGAGCCTCCGGAGCGATGAAATCCGGTGTGCCCATCGCCATGTTGGACGCCGTCAAATCAGTTTCCTGACCCGCCGATTTGGCCAAGCCGAAATCCGCCACCTTCACACGCCCATACTGGTCGAGCAAAATATTCGCCGGCTTGATGTCACGATGGATGACCCCATGCTGGTGAGCGAACCCGATCGCATCGAGCACATGGCAGACAATTGCGTGAGCATGCTCGGGCTCGAGCTTGCCACCCTGTTCCCGGAGGTATTGGAGAATGTTGCGCCCCTCCACGAACTCCATGACGAAATAGAGGAAGTCACCGCCATCCGCCTCCGCCTGACCGAAATCATGGACCTGCACGATGCCGGGATGACTGAGCTTGGCCATCGACTTGGCCTCTTGCTTGAATCGCTGCGAGAAATGCAGTCCGTTGCCCCCGGCAGCAAGCTCCAACGGCAGGATCTTGATGGCGACATTGCGCTCGAGATTCGGCTGCACCGCGCGATAGACTGCTCCCATACCGCCCCGACCCAGCAGCTCTCCCACCTCGTATGCGCTCAAGACCGCATCCAGCTCTGCTGGCATCGGCGCCTGCCACCCCGCGGACCGGGACCGGGACCGTGGTCGAGGGGGTTCAGGTGAGTCAGATTGGTTCATGGCTTTCGGAGTGCCGGCGGCACCGACTTACGGGAACATTCATATTGAGCGCCAACCATCCCAGCTTGACAAGACGGAAAGCACAGTACCGCAGGCAGTTTATCCTGCCGGCCCTCGCCAGTCGACTTTGTAATTCTCTCTTCCGTCAGCGGCGTCGCGGCTCTCCGAGCCGGGCCGGGGCATCGCGGGCTACAGTTCTTTGAAGTGGCGTACGAAAAGAAATGCAACCGGAGCAATGCCGAGCACCTCGATTCCGAACAGGAACAAGCCCTCGCCAAATGGCACATCCCAGAGCGAAAAATTGACCGCCACAGCAAGCACAACGGCGCACCCGAGCACGAAAATTCCCAGTGGTGCCACCGTGATCCGTCCAGCCTCGCGCAGCTGACCGACAAGTCCGAGGAACCGGTGGGCCAGGTAGGCAATGAATACCAGGCTCAGCACGGCGTAATCGGCAAGCTGTACCATGCCGAGAAAGGCGTTGTACATGCCGTGGGCAACCACCACCGCGATCAGATCGATCAGTGCATTCTCCCAGTTGCGCCGCACGTCACGAGCCAACTGGTAGAGCGCGTGGCCGGCAATCCCGGTCAGTGAGGCATGCATGAACGTCGAAGTCAGAAATCTCCCCCAGGTCACCGAGGACCCATCCTCGAGGAAATAAATGGCATTCTCCTGCAGGGCGAAACCCAAGCCGACCACAGCTGCCGAAACGGCGGCTAACAGCGGCGACCGCTGTCTGAGGAGATAGGGCAGCAGAAACAGAAAACACAGCGCCTTGATCGATTCCTCGCGCACTCCCACGCCACCGATCCAATACAACAGGTCAGAGCCCAATCCGCCGCTGGGAACAAATCCGCGGATATTTTCCTGTATAAAAACCACATACAAGGTCAGCAGCGCTGCGATCATTCCGAGGCACAATGCCGCGATCATAACAATCCCACGCCGCCACATCGCGGCAAGCTGCATCAAGATTGCAAACCACACGGCCACCGAAAGCAGGCTTAGGAGAAAAAGTTCCGGGCGCAGCCCCTGCAGATCCATGATCACAACCGAGACAAACAGCTCGGAGTAATCCCGCATTCGCACCGCGACATCACAGCGCAGGCGCGGATCAAGTTGCGTAAAGCGCTCGGTATCCCGGAGCAGCCCGGTCAGCCAGCTGCGCTCATCCCATTGCAACGCCAACTCGACCGAACGTGCCAGCAGCAGGGGCTGCGCCGACTTCTCGAAGCCATCCTCGAGCAGACGCAATGCCTCCAATTCCCAACCTGCCATCAGGGCGAGCTCAGCGGCGAGTCGGTGCGCCTGCCCACCTGTGTCCAACTGCTCACAATGCATCAGCATCCGATGCCACGAATCCAGGCTTCGCAGGCCCACAAGGTCTTCGGGCAATGCTCCGCATACGCGGATGAAGTCGCCATACAAGCGAGCCACGCCATCATCGAGATTCCACTGCAGGATCAACTCGTGAATTCGCTCCACGGCATTCCGCGCCGCCGGCATCGCCCGCTCTTCTTCGCCGAGACCGGCAAGACTCCAACCGAGCGCCTCGATGCGGTCGATCGGCTCGACGATCTCTGCCCGTACATCACTGGCACGCGCCTTGTCCCGCACCTTGTCGATAACCGCCGCCGCCACCAGACCGGCAAGACCGATCGCCAGTGCCGCCCGCAACAGGAAATCCCGATCCCGGCTCAGCCGATGCAGCAGTTTGCGAGAAGGCATGGAAATGGACATGGCACTGATTGCAGGCGTTCTACTATCCGTGAGAACGCACATCGAAGGCATCACGAAGCCCGTCTCCGATCAGGTTGAGGCAAAAAAGTGTCAGGGAAAAAAGCAGAGCAGGAAACAGGATCAACCACGGATAGCTTTCCATGCACTGCGCACCCTCGCTGATAAGCACACCCCAAGATGATGCCGGTGGCTGCACTCCCAGGCCGAGGAAACTCAAGACCGCTTCCAGCAACATCACCGCCGGCACGGTAAGCGTCGCGAACACGATCACCGGCCCGATCACATTGGGCAGCAGGTGCCGCATGAGCATCCCGGGCAATCGCTGGCCAAGCGCCTCGGCCGCCAGCACAAACTCCATCGCCTTGATGGCCCTCACTTGCCCGCGCACGATACGCGCCATGGTCAGCCACTCGATCGCCCCGATGGCAACGAACAAAAGCAACAGGCTGCGCTCGAAGAGCGTGGTCAGAAGAATCACGAAAATCAGAAAAGGAAACCCGTAGAGGACATCAACCAGCCGCATCATCAGCGCATCCGTGCGGCCTCCGACATAGCCGGCCAGCATCCCGTAAAAAACCCCGATGACGAGGGAAACAGCGGTCGCTGCCAGGCCCACCAACAACGAGAGGCGCCCTCCGACCAGGCAGCGTGCAAGCAGATCCCGCCCCAGCACGTCGGTGCCCAGCCAGTGAGCCGCCGACGGGGGTGACACCCCCAGAGTCAGGTCCTGATCATCAGGCCCGGGCAGCAGCAGCGGCCCCAGGCAGCAAGCCAGCACGATAAAAAACAGCACCAGCAGGCAGCCGACCGCCAGCCGGTTGGCGGCCAGCCTGCGCCCGGCATTTCTCCAGGGAGAAGCGCTTCGACCTCGCGATGCGTGATTCTGCCAACTCATAACCTGCTGCCTCCCTTTTCCCGCATGCGCGGATCGAGAACCGCCTGCACCAGGTCGACAACCAGGTTCATCACGACGATCAACCCGGCATACAGGACGACCGTTCCCTGTGCGAGGTAGTAATCGCGATTGAGGGCAGCTCCCACGAAGTGATACCCGAGGCCGGGAATCTGGAAAACACGCTCGATCACGATCGATCCGCTCACCAGGCCGGCCATGGCTGGCCCGAGAAACGATACCACCGGGAGAATCGCCTGCCGCAACGCATGCCTGCCCACCACCAACCATCCCGGAAGGCCCTTGGCACGCGCAGTCCTGATGTGATCGAGTGCAAGAACCTCCAGCGTCCCTACCCTCGCGAGCCTTGCAATATACGCCGCGTAAAACAACCCCAGGGTCGCGGACGGAAGAACCCAATCCGAGGCATCATACCAACCCGAGGCATTGAACCAGTTGAGCTGGATACCGAACACCAGAGCCAGTACCGGACCGAGGACGAAACCCGGCAGGCAGATCCCGAGCAAGGCACATCCGGTGGCCAGGTGATCCGTGACGCTGTTCCTGCGCACCGCGGCAACAACTCCCAGCGGCATGCCGATCAAAACGGCGATGACCAGGCCGCCGAAACCGATTGCCAGCGAGATGGGCAGGGCATCTGCGATCAGGTCATTGACTGTCCGCCCCTCGTAGACATACGAGGGACCGAGGTCGCCACGCAGCAGCAGTCCCAGCGCCCGCACATACTGAACAACGATCGGCGCATCCAGCCCGTAGGCCCTCTCCTGCGCAGCGAGAATTTCCGCGGACACCGCACGATCCTTCGCGAATGGACCACCCGGCGCCAATCGCACCATGGCAAAGGTCAGGGTGAAGGTGAAGAGAACCACCAACAGCGACTGGAGAAGTCTCCTGAAAATGTAACCGCTCATCGCGCTCTCATGCCTGCCCGGTTCATCGCGTTTGCCGAGACGCAAGCCATAGTGCTTTCCACGGCCGGTTATCGGTCAACTTATGATGCCAGTTTTTCACCTCGAGGGCCACCGCGCGGTTGCCGGCATACCAATACACGGGGATCGCCGGCAATTCCTCGAGCAGAATCCGCTCGGCCCGCTCGAGGAGAGCGAAGCGCGCGGCCGGATCCGCCGTCCGTGCCGCGCGCCGCAGAAGATCATCATAATCAGGTGACGACCAACCCGTCTGGTTGTTGCCATCGCCGCTCATCCACATGTTGAGAAATGTCGACGGGTCCATGTAATCGCCGATCCATCCCGCCCTGCACACCTGGTAATCTCCCTTCGAGCTGCGCTCGAGGTAGACTTTCCAATCCTGGTTGAGCAAGTCGATTTCGATGCCGAGATGTTTCTTCCACATCTCCTGGACAGCCTGCGCGACAAGGCGGTGTCCCTCACTCGTGTTGAACAGCAGGGTCAGCTTCGGAAAGCCCACGCCCCCGGGAAACCCCGCGGCTGCCATCCTGCTTTGTGCTTCCTGCGGATCAAATCGCAGCATTTGCGGAGTTTGATACGGTGCCTCCCCCCCTCCCTGTGGCACCATCCCGAACGCCGCACGCTGGCCACCCCGAGTCACGTGCTCGACGATCGCCCGGCGATCGATGGCCAGAGAAAGCGCCTGCCGCACGCGAGCCTCCGCCAGCTCCGGAAGCGCCCTGGTATTCACCCGGTAAAAATACGTCGCCAGCTGGGGGCCGCTGCGGTAGACCGCTGGTCGATCTTCCCGGTAATGGGCAATGCGATCGATGGGCAGGGTATTGGTCACGTGCAGTTGCCCATCCCGAAAAGCACGTTCCTCGGTGGTGTCACTGGCAATCGGGAAAAAATGAATCGCCTCGAGCCCGACACGTTCCCGGTCCCAGTACAACTCGTTTTTCTCTACCTCGATGACGTGATCAAACTTCCAGTCTCTGAGCACGAACGGACCATTGCCCACCATGTTGCCGGGCCGGGTCCACCGATTGGCGCGATCCATCGGGTCGCCATGCGCCTCGATAGTTGGCGGATGCACGGGAAACCACGTGTAGTGCTTGAGCAGAGAGGGAAAATACGGTGCCGGACCGACCAGCCGGATCTCCAGCAGATGATCACCGATGGCACGCACGCCGACCTCGCCGAAATCATCGATGTCGCCATGATGATAGGCTTCGGCGCCCTCCATAAGGTAAAGCATCTGGGCATAATCTCCACCCAGGCGAGGGCTGAGAATTCTGCGGTAGGCGTATACAAAATCGTGTGCTGTGACCGGAGCACCGTTGCTCCAGCGGGCTTCCTGCCGCAGCCGGAAGGTCCACGTGACAAAGTCCCCACTTTCCCAGCTTTCTGCCACACCAGGCAGATTGGCGTAATCATCGACGGGGTGCTCTGCCACCAGCCCCTCGAACAGAGCGGCAACGATATTGTGCTCCGGCTTACCCGTGGCAATCTGGAAATCCAGAGTCTGCGGCTCGGTGCCATTGCCCACGAGAAGAATGCCCCGACTCGTGGCAAGTTCCACCCTGCTGGGCCGACCGCTGCGCAACTGGTGGAACCAAAGCACCACTCCGACAACGAGCACCAGCAGGACAAACCGGCAAACCACATTCATGCCCACCAAACTAGAGGTCGACGCCGCATCTCGCCAGCCTCAGAAAAATCTTTTCCCGCGGCGCTTCCGGGGGAACCATTCCCGTCACGCCATGAATTCCCCCAGCTCCGGAAAACCATCCGTCGCCACTACCCGAAGCGAACTCATCAGCTTGCTTGAAAACGGCCCCCGTCCGCGCGTCCTGGTACCCACCATGGGCGCATTGCACCGCGGGCACGCCTCTCTCCTGGAACTTGGCCGCCGACTCGCGGGAAACACAGGCTGCCTGGTTGCAAGCATCTTCGTCAACCCGACCCAGTTCGGCCCGGGAGAGGACCTGGACGCTTATCCGCGCACCTTGGAGGCAGATCTCGCCTGCTGTGCCGCTGCCGGTGTCGATATCGCCTTTTGCCCTGCTCCGGACGCCATCTATCGAACCGCCCATTCAACCACGGTCACCGAAACGGTGCTCGCCCGCGGACTCTGCGGTGCTTCGCGGCCGGGGCATTTCGACGGCGTCTGCACCGTCGTGCTCAAGCTCTTCAACCTCGTCAGTCCCGATAGCGCCGTGTTCGGCAAGAAGGACTACCAGCAGCTGGCGGTGATCCGTCGCATGGTCGCCGATCTGGATGTGCCGATCGAAATTATCGGAGCGGAAACGGTCCGCGAAGATGACGGCCTCGCCATGAGTTCACGCAACGCTTACCTCACGGCCGAGGAGCGCAGCAAAGCCCCCGCTATCAGGCGGGCGCTGCTTGCTGCGAAGGATCTACACGCGGCCACCGACCCGACTCCGACCGAGCTCGCAGAGGCCACCCGAGCCATGCTCGCCAGGCAGGCGCCCGGCGCACGCATCGACTATCTCGAAATCGTCGACCGCGACTCCCTCGAACGTCTCGAACCCGACGTGCCGACACCGGCAACGGCTCTCCTGGCAACAGCCGTCTTCTTCGACAAAACCCGACTCATCGACAACATTGAACTGGTGCGACCGGCGAAGAAGACCGAACTCTAATTCATCTCTCACACCACTGGAAATACCTGACAATGTGGTCAATATTGGGGACTTTTGACATCCCGTGCAGGCACCGACCACAAGACATTTGAGCGCATGAAAGGTATCGTATTCTGTGAATTTCTCGAAATGGTCGAGGAGACATTCTCCCCGGACATTGCCGATCGCATCATCAACGAATCCGAGCTGCAGTCCGGAGGTGCCTATACGGCGGTCGGGACCTACCCGCATTCCGAGCTGATAAAACTGGTCGCGAAACTCGCAGAGGTATCCGGCACCTCCGCCAACCAGCTCATTCGCAGTTTCGGGCACCACCTGTTCCAGCGTTTCACCGAGCTCTACCCCATGTTCTTCGATAGCATCGAGGACACTCTCTCGTTTCTCGAAACGATCGATAATCACGTTCATATCGAGGTGCGCAAACTGTATCCGGATGCGGAGCTTCCCCGTTTCCAATGCGAGCGGATCTCGGAGGATTCTCTGGTCATGAACTACTCCTCCCATCGTCCGCTGGCAGATCTCGCCCACGGCCTGATCGAGGGAGCCAGCGCGCACTGGAACAAACAATTCAAAGTCCACCGACAGGACTCCCAATCCCACGACGAAAACGGAACGCTGCACCTCGCGCGCTTCACCCTGACTTCCGTGGAATGAGCAGCCCACACGATTCGGACAAGGAATTGGAGTTGCTGCGCCGACGCTACCAACGGGAGCGAACTGCGCGCAAAGAGGCCGAGGCTTTACTGGAAAGCAAGAGCCGCGAACTCTACGAGGCCAACCGCGAGCTCCATGCGCTGACCGAGAACCTGGAGGATCTCGTCGCTGAGCGCACGCGTGAACTGCAGGCAGCCACCGAGGAAGCGCAGAGTGCCAACAAGGCGAAAAGCGCCTTCCTGGCCAATATGAGCCATGAAATCCGCACGCCGATGAATGGGATTATCGGCATGGCTGACCTGTTGCTCGAGGCTCCGATCTCTGCACAGCAAAGACATAAGGTAGGCATCATCATGGAATCCGCCAGATCGTTGCTCACCATCATCAACGACATCCTGGACTTTTCAAAACTCGATGCCGGGAAATTCACGCTCACCATCGACGAGTTCGATCTGCACGAGGTGGTCGATGGCGTACTCGATACCATGGCGGTGGCAATGGCGGAAAAGTCGCTTTCCTGTGCAGCATGCATTCCTCCCCCGATCGACCGGCGACTTCGCGGGGACCCGCTGCGCCTGCGCCAGATCCTGCTGAACCTGGTGGGTAACGCCGTCAAGTTCACCGAATCCGGAAACATCATGATCGCTGCCGACATCGAGGACAAGGATGACGGCAAGGTGGAAGTTCGCTTCACCGTGCACGACAGCGGGATCGGCATTCCGGAAAGCGAGCAGGGGCTCATTTTCGAAAACTTCCGTCAAATCGATGCTGCCGGTGGCCGCACTTTCCAGGGCACGGGCCTGGGACTGGCGATCTCGCGTAATCTCACCGAACTCATGGGCGGCAGCATGGGATTTTCCAGTGAACAGGGCACCGGAAGCACCTTCTGGTTCACCGCCATCCTCGAGAGAGTCGAGCAAACAACCGACCGCTCCTCCACTGCCATTCGAATCCTCGCTGTGGAACCCGAGCCGCAGATGGCCGCAATGCTCCGCCGCATGAGCCATCCCGATACCCTGCAGGTAACCGTGCTCGATGCTCCCGATCAACTGCACGCGGAACTGCCAACGGCCACCAAAAAGACCGAAGCCCCGACAACCATTCTCATCGATGTCGATCAACTCGGATTGGAAGCCGGTGACCAGTTGCTCGCCGAATGCCGCCGGCATGATTCCTCGCTGCGCTGCTTCGCACTCGATCGAGTGCGGGATGCGCTGAGCGGAACAGGCGAACGCAAACCAAGCTCTTCCGGTTGGGATGGATTGCTCTCCAAGCCCATCAGTCTCAGGAAGCTGACCCACGCCATCCTGCCAGATCGCGAAAATCTTGATAAAACGGTAATCACCACGCCGGACGAATCAGGGAAAGCATCCATCCTGGTGGTCGAGGACAACCATATCAACCAACTGGTTGCCACTTCGCTGCTTGGACAACTCGGCTATCGCACGACCAGCGTTCACGACGGAACCGAAGCCATTGAGGCGGTGCGGGACGGTTGTTTCGATCTCGTCCTGATGGATGTCCAGATGCCCATCATGAACGGCATCGAGGCCACGCGCCACATCCGCAAGCTCGCGGACTCCACCCGATCCGAGGTCACCATCATCGCCCTGACAGCCAACGCGATGAAAGGCGACGAGGAGGAATACCTCGCAGCCGGCATGAACGACTACCTGAGCAAACCGATCACCCTCAATGCTCTTCGGGCCATGGTGGAGAAATGGCTGGAAACCGATCCGGAAAGCGCAGGTGGTTCCGGCGCCGTAGGCTCCTGAAAACGCGCCGCAAACCAGGCATCTTGGTCACCCCGCATCCCGCCTGCGGCAGCAGCAACCATACTTGACGATGCACCAAAGTGCGCGCACGCCATCGCGCCACCCCACTTTTTTGCCCTCAGCATACGTGCGGCCATGATAAGAAACCGGCACTTCGTACACCCGCACGCCCAGCGCAGCAATTCTCGCGGTAATCTCCGGCTCGATCCCGAAACGGTCCTCCTCGAGATCCAGGCGCTCAATGACTTCCCGGCGAAACAGCTTCATGCCGGTCTCCATATCCGAGAGATTGAGGTCGGTGAAGCAGTCGGAGAGCAAGGTCAATGCCCGGTTGCCTACATAATGCCAGAAATACAATACCCTGTGGGCTCCACCGCCGAGGAATCGCGACCCATACACTACGTCGGCACGCCCGTTACGGATCGGGACGAGCATTTTCTCATATTCGTGCGGGTCGTATTCGAGGTCCGCATCCTGGATCAGGACAATATTACCGGTGACCCTGGCGAAGCCCGTGCGCAGCGCTGCGCCCTTGCCCCTGTTGGAAGCATGCCGCTCGAGCTGGATGCGCGCATCCTCTGACTGCAATGCTTCCACGATCGACACGGTACCGTCACTCGAGGCATCATCGACTACCACGACTTCTGTTACCGTGTCTTGCGCAAGAACACGCCGGAGACAGGCGGCGATAGTACGCTCCTCATTAAAGGCAGGCATCACCACGCTCAAGGCGACTGTCTGCTCATCTGACATTGTTCCTGAACCAGCCATGTCCTCGCCCTCCAAACAAGCAGACATCACGGACAACCTTCAAGCCACATTTCGTCTGAATACCACAATGATCTAACCACCGAATCAACGCAAAAAACAGGGAAACTCGGATTAGAGGCGCTGCTCGCCATTGCTGTCCGAATTCTGTGTGGCGCGGCGCGAGGCGGAAGTGGATGAGCATCCGCGACCAACGAGCAACAAAGCCACTCTGGATGCGGGCGGCAACCCGGAAGGCTTCACTACCAAGACCGGAGCGCAGCGACGCGACCTCCAAACCTATCCAATCCCATGTGGCGGGTGGCGGAATTGATCAGAGCTTCCACAGAACTTAAGACAATCGTTTGCCTTTTTCACATCATTCGAACATCACTTTTCAGGTGAGCAGTCTGCTCTTTGTATCAAACTCGTGTTCCGTGTATTTCCGTGCTTTGATTCCCTCGCACACTGAGCTCGGTCACCCTGCGGGCTACGCTTCAAGCACAGCCCATCTGCGGTCACACCGCTTGCTGCGATTCCGTGGTTCCTGTTCTCTTTCTCAGGTTTAGCAAGTATTCTGCAACATTACTTCCGGGGAAAGGCAGTTTCATACGCTTTGCGGAGTGACCGATCTGCAATCTCGTCCCCGACCAGCGCGCACAGCTTCTTACAACGCTTAAAAACAATCATCTTCAGATCAATTCAAAGCCTTGACCAACCAAGATCGCTCTCTTGAAGTGCTACTACTCCGGGTGGATATTCTCTGCTTAGATCAATTCCTTCCAAACACCGAATACCGACGCAAAAAACCATGTCACAACTGACCGACGAGCAAATGGAACAAGTGCGCCAATGGTGCGCCGATGAAGCCGACCTTGCCACCGTGCAACAACGAATT
The DNA here is from genome assembly GCA_040263955.1 of Verrucomicrobiales bacterium. Taxonomy (GTDB): domain Bacteria; phylum Verrucomicrobiota; class Verrucomicrobiia; order Verrucomicrobiales; family DEV007; genus CALSSN01. The sequence goes on along the minus strand of JBDQJG010000037.1, from coordinate 3,362 downwards.
GCCGCTGAGTTTGACATTCGGCTCACCTACCTCGACACGCGCATGCTGCTCGCCGACCTGGGAGCGACCGCCGGCAAGAGCGACAAGGAACTTGAACGCGAGGCCACACAGGCGAGGGAAGCCGAGAAAACGCAGCACGAGAACACTCTCGACAAGAAGCCCGGCTCTCCCGATGAACCCAGCGACGCTGCCGGGACATCCGTTGATCCTGCGGGCATGCCTACCGGCGGCAAGGCCAGTGTCAGCGTCTCAAGCGTCACACCACCGGGCATGATCGTGGCGGGCACTGTCACCTTCAGTGACGGCAAATCTGCCGAGTGGTATCTCGACCAACTGGGACGCCTCGGCATGAATCCGCAGGATCCAAGCTACAAGCCGAGCGAGGCGGATCTGATGGCTTTCCAGAAAGAACTCCAGCAGGTGCTCAAGAAACAGGGCTTCTAACTCGGGCTTTGCCCGACCCGACTGATCTTCGCCATGGCTTCGAGGAGCTTCCTCGGCACTGCCTGATGTGCTGGGGCTTGCGAATTGTCGCCGAACCACGCGCGTTCATTTAAGTTTCCCCCCATCATTTCCCTCTGAGCCGGCGCTGCTCATGCTTTCCCTCTGCGCCTCCTTCGGCAGAAGGTGGTGATAGCCCTCGGCCAGTCGAGCGGCATCCCGCTCCACCCGCGTGCATTTTGCACGAAATTCCAAGCCTTTCTGCCAGCTCACGTTTTTTGCTGGCAGGTTCCGGATCCCCGCATCCTCTTTCATTGCAAACGCATGCAATGGCCTTTCGAGCAGTCGAGAATGCCTTGTGCCAAACCGGGAAATCGTGATACTCCTTAAATGCCATGCGCCGGCTTTTTTCGAGGATGCTTGCTCACTACCAGAGGGCATCTGCACCCGGGTATCAGCTCGTCTCGTTCCTGATACTACGGAGCCTCGGGCTGGTCTTTCTGGCGGCATTTCTCTCCCTGTTCTGCCAGGTGCTACCGCTGATCGGATCCGAGGGACTGCTGCCCGCAGACCGCTTCCTGGAACGGGTCGAGAGCCACTTCGGCGGCAAATGGCAGGCTTTCCAGAAGGTTCCCACTGCATTCTACCTTGGCATCTCGGACCGGGCATTGTGGCTGTGGGCTCTCGTCGGCGTGATCGGATCGGCGTTGCTGCTGCTCGGGGTGAGCAATGCCTTCCTGATCCTGTTCCTCTGGGGCCTGTACTTTTCCTTCATCAGCATCGGCCAGCTTTTCTATGGCTACGGCTGGGAGTCACAGCTGCTGGAAACCAGCCTGCTGGCCATGTTTCTGTGCCCGGCACGAGGCATCCGACCGTTTCCGAAAAACCACCGGCCACCGCTGATCATCATCTGGCTGCACCGCTGGCTGGCTTTTCGCATCATGCTCGGCGCCGGACTGATCAAGATCCGCGGGGCGGACTGCTGGCGGGATCTCACCGCCCTGCACTATCATTTCGAGACCCAACCGATTCCCAATCCGCTCAGCTGGCACCTTCACCATCTACCAGACTGGATGCTCTCCGGGGGGGTCGTGGCCAATCACGTCGTCGAGCTGGCGGTTCCCTTCCTCATCTTCTGGCCGAGGCGCGCCCGGCTCGCCGCCGCCATTCTGCTGGTCGGCTTCCAGGTCACGCTGATCTTGAGCGGCAATCTTTCATTCCTCAATTACCTGACCATCGTCCCGTGCCTCGCCTGTCTCGACGACCGCTTCGTGCGCCGCATGATTCCGCGGCGTCTCCACCGCTACCTGCCTGCTCCCGGAGAAGAGGACTCGCCGGCTGCACCAGCCCCAAGCCGCCCCCGCATCCGTTCCCGCATCCGTTCCCGCCACGTACTGGTGGGTCTCTATACCGCAATGGTCTGCTGGCTGAGCATCGCCCCGACCCGCAATTTGCTTTCCTCCCGGCAGGCCATGAACACCAGCTTCGAGCCCTTCCGCCTGGTAAACACCTACGGCGCATTCGGCAGCATCGGAAAAGAACGCAACGAGATTGTTCTGGAAGGCACCTCCGATGACCTGCTTTTCTCACTCACCAAGTGGAAGGCTTACGGCTGGCTGGGTAAGCCGGGGCGGGTCGACGAACTGCCCCCGATCATCGCCCCCTACCAGCCCCGCATCGACTGGCAGATCTGGTTTGCCGCCATGCAGCGCCCGGAACAGAACGCGTGGTTGCTGCACCTCATCGACAAACTGTTGCGCAATGATCCGGGAGCCCTCTCGCTGCTGGCTGACAATCCGTTTCCGGAGAAGCCACCAAAACATATCCGCTGCAGTTTCTATCGCTACCGCTTCACCACCCCGGAGGAACGCAAAAAGACCGGAAATTGGTGGGTGCGTGAGCGCCGTGGCAACTACCTGCCGCCGTTTCATCTGCAACACGAGGGCTTGCGGAAATTCCTGCACGCCCATGGATTTACACACACTTTACAGAAACCCTCGCCGTAAGCGTGAAAGATCAGTTGATCGCGGCTTGCCTGCTCATCCCCAGTCACCAATCTCCATGATCCGATCACATCTCACCACCCTCGCCTGCCTGTTCGCTCTGGCACTCGGTTCCACGCTGCCCACGGCAGCCTCTTCGCCCCCAGCTCAAGACCCGTGGAAAGCAGTCGAGGAAGCCATCGGGAAGGGGCTGCCAAAAACCGCCATAGAACGCCTCGATCCGATCCTCGAGGCGGCACTGGCCTCCGGTGACTACCCGCAGGCGGTAAAGGCGCTCGGAACGAAAATCTCGCTCGAGGGGGAGATCCAGGGCGAGCGTGCGGAGGAGCGGATCGCCCGCCTCGAAAAGACGATTCCCGACTGGCCCGAGGCTACCCACCCGATTCTCGAGACCGTCCTCGCCCAGTGGTACTGGTCATTCTTCCAGCAGAATCGGTGGCGTTTCCTCCAGCGCACCCGCACGGTAGAGCCCCCCGGCGAGGACATCCTCACCTGGGACCTGCCGCGCATCCTGGCGGAGATCGACGCCCACTTCAGCGCCGCGCTCGCCGACCCGGAAACGCTCGAGGCGATCCCCATCGCAAGCTACGACTCGCTGCTCGAAAAGGGCACCGTTCCCGACAGCTACCGCCCGACACTCTATGACTTCATTGCCCACGAGGCGCTGCGCTTCTACCAGGCCGGCGAGCAGGCCGGCTCGACGGTGCGCGATGCCTTCGTGCTCGATGCCGACAGCCCGGCGCTCGGCAGCACCGAGGAATTCCTCGCTTGGGAGATTGCGACCACCGACACTGCCTCACCGAAGCTCAAGGCCGCGCTGCTGTTGCAGGACCTGCTCGCCGGCCTGGTAGAAGCGCAGCGCCTCGTGGGCAATGAAGTCATAGAGTGTCGGGCGGTAGCTGTCGGGAACGGTGCCCT
>JBDQJG010000036.1:0-20425 GCA_040263955.1 Verrucomicrobiales bacterium | reverse complement strand
GCCTCGCAGTATGGCATCTCTGGCCACCGGCAGAAAGTCTACCACACTGATGAATCTGAGCTTGGTGGTAAAAAACCTCCTCAGGGGTGCCGGGGCATCGAACTCCTCGACGAGTTGCCCGATATACAGGTGATCGAAGGGCCGCGCCACCACCACGATCCGATTGGTACGAGCAATCGCCTGAATAATCGGCTGCGGATTGATCTTGCCGCCTCCGGCACCCGCCTGCTGTCCGGCGGCACTGGCAGCAGCCTGATCGGCAGCCGGCCCCCCACTGGCATTGGCATTGGCAGCAGCCTCTGCAGCACTCCCGCCGGCAACCGCAGGCGTAGAGGAATGCCCACTTCCCTGGCTTTCGAAGCCGAGCATTTCCTCGATCGCCGCCACCACCAGCGTGGCGTCGGCACGCTCCAGCTGGTAGGCTTTCTGCACGGTCTCGGTGGGAGGCACATCGATTTCCGCGCGAATCAGGTCATATTGACGGATCACGGACGCAGACTCGGTCACAATGATGGAATTGGATCCCTCCACCGTGGCGATCTTGCCAAAAGCATGCGGCGGCATGAGTTTTTCGAGCACGGCGACGACATCCGGCGCGGACAGAAAATCAAAACGCATCACGTAAGTGGCCAGGGCATCGCCATCGGGAAGATCTTCCAGCGACTCAACCAGCGGTACCGCTTCGCTGTTGGGCTGCCGGGAAGGCTGAAAGGGAATTGCCTTGATGAATTTCGGCCCGGAGGGGATCAGGGCAACGCCATTGAGCAGCAGGGATTTTTCCAGAAACTCCAGTGCCTCGGGGTAGGTCATCGGTTCGGCCCGATCGATCGTCATGGAGACCCCCTCGAGCGCGGCATCCATGATCACCGGCTTGCCGGCGAGTTTCTCATATTCCTGCAAAACGTAGATCAGGGGCTGCTCCACGAGCTGGAACACGTAGGTCTCCGAACCACCGGCGACCGTCTGGGCGAACGATGTCGCGCAAGAACATACACAGGCAAGGAACATCGCGGCCATCCGGAAGCAGCAGTTCCGGGCAAGCAAGCGAACGGCAGAGAAATGCGAAATCGGCATACGGGCTACTTTGCTACGGGATCGGTCTGGTTACGACAGCGCCACGGCAGACACGAACAACTAAGAAGTCTAAAACAGGACAGAAACCAAGACAACCACGCGAATCGGATGCAACAAGTATTGGCATGATCTGTAAATATTCAGCGCTGACGAGGCAGAATGACCCGCCTGCGTGTGGGGATACTCGGTGGAGCAGCGCGCTGATCGGAGGAAGATTGCACGCCGGGTCGCGAACCGGGGCGGCTGGCCGGCTTACCGGGATCCAATGAATTGACAGAGCCAATACCCGAACGACCAGGGCCCGGCCTGGACCGCTCACCCTCAGAGACCGCTGCCCCGGCTTGCGCGGCCCGCACCGACAACTCGCCGACCGAATTGGTCTTCTGCACGGGAAAGCGTATCTCGGCGGTCTCTTCGCCATACCCGATGATGGCCCGGCTGTTGCGCCTGTCACGATCGACATGTAACGAGATCAGCTTGAATTTGCCGCCATCCTCAGGCGTTGCACGGGCATATTCCTTGGTCCGGGTGTCCATCAGCACCAGGCTCTCCTTGTCCTTGATCCGAACAATCCCGGAAATCACGAGGTTCTCAGCGAACGAGGGGCCTTCCTCTGTTACGGCCACCGGCGCGGTATCGACTCCAAACGGGGAGCGCACCCACAATGCCTCGTAGCGGGCGGAATCGAATACCGGGATGACCTCCTGAGTATCCGCACGCACGGTGCCACCAACCAGCCAGCAATGGCAAAGCCCACACAGGCCCACAGACCAGAGCCCGCGGAAAAATGCCACTTGCATCCCGGTCCTCATGATTCTTCCTCCTTTGGTTGGTAATACTGCACTACCCGGACGGTGCCGGTCACCGCTGCTTTCTGCTGCTTGTTCCCGACCAGCCGGAGTTCACCTACCTCCCGAAACGGACGCTGGCCCTGAATGGTGACGATCCAGCGGCCAACGGCATCGAAAAGACCCTGGACCTCGAGTTCGCAGACGCTACTGCGATAATGTGGCGAGGCCTCGAGTTCGGTAATCCGCTGGTTGCTGATTTCCAATCCCGCCGCGCGGGCCGACTCCTCGAGCGCGCTCAGCAACTCGGCTACAGCATCTCCCCGGCCGGGATACGCGGGCAATTCACTGTCCAGGTGGGCCGCGCGCTGCTCCCAGAGACCACGCTCGGCAAGCAACTGGCCAGCCTCTACTTCCTCCAGTTCAATCGCCACCGCACGCCTCTCGACGACCTCTCGCCAGGCGTTCACCTTGGAGAAGCCGAAAACCAAGCCGACCAATCCCAGTACCGCCACCATGCCGGCACCCAATTGTTTTTCCCTAGTAGTCATCCGTCGCGTAAATACTTTTTCCCTCCGCTCGGAAGCTCGCCTGCCCGTCGCGCAGGATATCCGGCGAAGGCAGGGTCCAGCGGAACACCCCGAGCGGACCGTCGCGGTCGAACTGGTCGCGGTAGGCCAAAGCCTGCCGCGCGTTGGTGGCAACCCCGCTGACGGTAAGCCTGCCGCCACCACACTCGAAGCGGGTCAGGCGCACACCGGACTCGGGCATCAAGAGGACACATTGATGCAACAACTCGATGGGGAAGCTCTCCGGCTCGAGCGCACCCGCCATCGACTGCCAGCGTTCGCGAGCAAAGCGGATGCGCTGCACATCGCCCGCACCCGCCTGCAGGGCGGCCTCGCGCTCATCGAGGCGGCCCGCGCGCCACCAAGTCGCGGCGCACAGGGCAACAAGCACAATCGTCAACAAGGCGAATACCGAACCAATCGTCGTCATGACCCGTGCCGCACGCCGCCTGGCCACCAGACGTGCCGCCAGACCGGTCGGCACGATTGCCGGCAGTGCCTTCTCCGGCAACCTCGGCTGCAGGGCCTCGGCACATTCCGGAGCCCTGCCGAGACCCCGCTCCACCGCCTGCAGAAATTCGCCATCCGAGCCACCTTGGGCATCCAACCCGAAGAGATACAAACCCGAAGCACCATCGATATGGCCATCCGCCTCCAGACTTGCCGTGATCGTCAGAATTTCCATCGCCAGATCCTGATCGAGGCGGGAACTGGTCAGCGGACTGCAATGCACAAGATGCCCATCAAAAGTCCACGCGGACACCAATCTGCCACCTTCTCCCCAGATCGCGATTCCCTCATCAGGCAGAGGCAACAGCGCCACGGACGGGCAGTAGCGGATCTCCGCGCCCTCCGGCAAGGGCGGTGCCTTGGTCAGGGCAAAGCCCCATCCTCGTTGTGGATCGGCTCCGGGACTGGAACCTGGCACGTAACCTGCGTGAGAGATCCCGTCATTGCCTTTCAGTGGGCTCTCCACCCCGAGGTCCTCCATCTCAGTGAGCGCAACACCCTCCGCGACCACCGCATCCCCACCAGGAACACACACCGGCAGCGACACCAGGCTTTCCACGGGAAGGGCGATGATCAGTTCCTGGCAATCCCCCCTGGCATCGAGTTGCACCAACTCACCCGCCTGCATACCATCCGCCGTCACCGTCCACTGCACGTAGACACCCGACTCCTCCTCAGAGGGAAACCAGATCGTAGGATGCCGCTGTGCCATGGTCGTTACTATTTCCCCTCCCGATAATACAGCAAACCCGAATCTCCGAGCGATCCTTGACGGCGAACCTCGACAATCCGCACCCCCGCGTCTCCCGCCCAGCCGAAACTTTCGATGCGTACGACGTCCCCATCGACCGCTAACGGGACCAATCCAGTATCCACAGAAAGCCGCGCCAAGGCCTCCTCCAGCGACTCTGGAACCATATCATCCTCGGTGTGAGCCATCCCATCCTCACCGTCTCTGCCCGCCACGAAGTCAACCACCGCGGACGGCGACAGCCCGGTGGCGGCGGCAATCACCTCGGCATTGGCCGCGGCGAGATCGATCGGGCCACCCACGAACGTGGTAAACTCACTCGGCCAACCGGGGCGAACCGCATCGAGCAATGCCGCACCGATGACCCCGCGGGCCTCTTCGGGTAGAGTAAATGGCCGGTTGGGCGGTGCGGACTCTCTACCGAGATCGGCATAGGCATCGGATTCCGCGCCATTGAGCCGGGTGGCATCATCCACATCGACATAATCCGCCATGCGCTCGACAAGCACCTCGGCCTCACCCTCGGACAGACCCCATATCTGGAACAATTCCGCGAGAAACCGGTGGCCGGCCTGCTCATTGCGGCCTGTCAGCATAAAATTGAGGTCGGGCTTGCCTGCCTCGGAAAGCACCGCAACCTCATAACCTGCCGGTAAAGATGGATCATTGCGCAGCAAGAGATCCCACGGCTCGAGGTCGGGCCGCGAAGCCACCGCCAACCCGGAGCGCGCCTGCAACCACGCCTCCACCTCGGCCCTCGCTGTGGAGGCCACCATGGCATTGTCCCCGACGAGCCCGAACGTCGCCACCAGGATAAACATCAAGAAAGCGATCGCCCAGAGCACCAGCAGCAATGCCGCGCCCTCGCGGCGCACGCGCGCCGCAGGGACCAGTATAAGCCGGGCACGTAGCGATTTCATCGCGCACCCTCCAGCTGCCCGCCCTGCCCGGAACCGGAATCTTCCTCGTCACCCTGTTCGGCGGCTTCCCCTGGTTCCTCGGCATCTTCCTGGTCCTGCCGGGCATCACTTTCCTCTTCCCCCTCAATCTGCGCTGGCGAACCGCCACCACGCCCGTTCGGCTGCTCCAGCTGGAAAATCGTGAAAACATCTCGCACCCGCGGTGCCCCTGCCATCTCCCACTCCAGTTCCACCAGTCGGGTTCGGCCCCGCTCCGGCTCCCAGGTTTCCCGCCATTCTCCCTCCGCAGCATCGAAAAACCGCCAGCGAAATTGCGCCAGCTCCGGAAGCAGTTCCATAACCGCGGCATCCTCCCCGTTGGCCTTGCCCGAGGCATCCCGCCACGCCAGCACCACCGCCAGGTATCCCCCGGTGCGCTCCTCTGTCCTGAGCAGGATCTCGCCATCTGCATCGGGATCCGATCCCGCCATCTGGAAAACCGGCGATTGCGACGGAAATACCACCTCCTGCAAGGCTTTCACGCCAGATCCCTCGCCCCGCAATTCCACGATCGCCTGCGGCGGCAGCTCGGCGAATGCCCGCCGCAAAAGATTCCGCATGGCGCGGCGCGCCGATTCCTGCTGCTGCGCATATGCCAGGTCGCCAGCCAACTCGGTGGCGGCCACCACAATCCCGAAAATCCCCGCCAGCAGGGCAGCGAACACGCCAATTGCCAGCGTCATCTCCAGCAGGGTGAATCCCCGCATGGTGCGAGCCCTGAAGCGGCATACCGCCTGCGACTGCCCGTCTTCACTCATGCACGAGCACCTCATGATTCTGCAACGGTTTACCCGGTATTTCGACTTCGATCAGCAGCTTGAGCAGACCACCCACGGCAATGCCATCCTCGGTGTAGACATCTACCGGTTCCGCCCGCCACGAGGCGATCGTGCCATCTTCAAGTTCGAGGCGGGATTCGAAGGCGTCCCGACCGCCGAGACGTTGCCGGGTAAGCACTTCCTCCAGCACCGAGCGCACAGCCGCCGCTTCGCTCTCCGCGTCTGCCACCTCCCATGCCAGATCACCCGCGGTTTTCATGGCGGTGGCCACCCCGACTGCCGCCACCGCGAACAGCCCGATGGCCAGGATTGTTTCCATCAGGGTAAATCCTCCCCGGCAACGCGCCGGCCACGGCTGTGCGAAGGACTTCATCGATAACTCGTGGCACGTGTTTCAACCACGCCGCCAGCCAGCGGCCCAAAGTCTACTTCCCATTCCTCCCTGCCCATTTCCAGGCGCACGGTGAGCGGCTGGCAGAGTCCCGATGCCTGCATGATCCAAAGCAATCCCGCACGATCCGGGCGGCTGAATTTCGTCTGCCGAAAGCCCCGCACTTCGAGCCGGGATCCGCGCGGAAAGAGAATCCGATCCCCGGTGATCTTTCCCTGCGCATCCAGCAGGACACACTCTCCAGGCTTGAAGCGGATCATGTGATCGGCTCCCTCGGCGGCACACAGGCGGGCGGCCCTGCGCACCAGCGCGGTGACATCTTCCCGGGCACGGTTGAGCCGGAACCCGTCGCCCTGGAACACCAGGCCGGCGGCAGTGCCCGCAAGCACCGCGATGACCAGTATCACGGCAATGATTTCCAACAGGGTGAAGCCTCGCGCAGACTTTCGCCTCGCCCCGCCGCCACCACGAGCCGCACTCGCGCGCCTACCAGTTGCCGATGTCATCTTCGCTTTCCGCGCGCCCGTCGACCCCCATCGAGAACAGGTCATAGGCCTCCTGGCTGCGCTTACCGGGATTGCGGTACTGGTAGGGATTGCCCCACGGGTCAAGCAGGCCGTCGGCAGTCATTTTCTGGCTCCAGTTCTTTGGCTGCGGCGCCAAGGTGGGCCGTGTCACCAATGCCTGCAGGCCCTGCGCCTCGGTGGGCAGGGACATCGACTGGGTGCGGTAACGCACCAGGTTCATCTGCAGGGTTTTCAGGTCAGCCCGCACGCGCACAATGTCCGCATCCTCACCGATCCCACGAACCGCATAGATTCCCATGCCGACAAGTGCCGAGATAATCGCCAGCACAAAAATCATTTCGAGCAGGGTGAAGGCCGCGCGGCTGCGGGCGCGGCGGCCACGATGACCAGCAGAATATGGCAAATCACTGTTCATGCGGTGGAGCATCCGGTATTCCATACACTTTGCAATCCTCAACGCATGCGGATCGAATTCATCGAATCATAGATCACGTTGAGCATCATGTAAGCGATCGCCCCTACCACCACCACCAGCGCCGCCAGCACCGCCGGCTGGATCATCGCGGTCACGCGCTCGATTTTTACTTCAAGTTCGGTTTCGAAGCGGGAGGCAGCCCGACTGAACGCGGTGGCCAGATCAGCGGTTTCCTCTCCCACCCGCACGATGTCGGGCGCGGGATGCTCGAACACGCCGCTCTCCGCCATGGCCCGCGAAAGCGAGCGCGCACCACCGGAAACCGCGGCATTCATGGCCTGCAGGCGGCCGCCTATGTGGGTATTATCAGTAATGCCCGAGGCCAGGTCCAGGGCGCGGGACAAGTCCAGCCCATTGCGCACCAGGTTCGCCATGGTTGCCAGGTAGGTGACCTGGAACCTGCCGCGCAGCACGGCCCCCACCAGCGGGATCTGGAACTGCCAACGCTCACGGTAGGGCCGCGCCATCGGACTGCGGGCCACCGCCACCGCTCCAATCCCCGCTACCGCGCCAATCAATAGCAACAGCCACCAATACTGATTAAGGAACAGGCTACCATCGATGATCAGGCGCACCCCGGTGGAGCTCTGCCCGCCGGTCGACTTGAGCAACACGACTAACTTCGGCACCAGGTAGCCGACGAAAATCCCCATCAGACCGATACCCGCCAGCAGCAGGATCGCAGGGTAGACCAGCGCCGTGACCACCTTGCCACGCAGGTGAGCGATCGATTTCAGGTAGGCGCCCTGGCGCTCCAGCACCGGACCCAGAACCCCACCCTGGTCGCCGGCCATGGCAAGGTTGCGGTAGAGATGGTCGAAGCTCGGCGAGGCCTCGGCCAGCGCCCGCGCGAACGAACTGCCCCCGCGAACCCGCTCGCGCACGAGCGCCGCCACCGTGGTGACCCGCGAGGAGGCGCCCTGCCCACCGGGTGAGCGCTCCAGGGTATGCAGTGCCTGCTCGAGGTTGAACCCGGCATTAAGCAGATCGGCCATTTCCTCGGTGAACCGGACCAGCTCACCGGAAGAGAGGCGCGGTGCTGCAGAAGAATCCCCGGCGGGAGTCTTTGCAGCGGCGGGACGCTCCGCCACCGGGACAGCACCGGCAGTGGCCGACGCTCTCTCGGCTGGCGCAATCCGAAAAACCTTCAATCCGCGCTGCTTCAGGCGGCCGAGGGCAGTCGCCCTGGCCGGCGAATCAATCGTGCCGCTCTCGCGCTGGCCGGAGCGCGATACCGCCTCGTAGGTAAAGGTGGGCATAATCAGAAGTTGCGTGTCGTTCGCACCGAAAAAAGCGTCGCAGTCATTTGCAAAAACAGTGTGCAGGTCGCCTTGCAGCCGCGCAACTGGAAGCGCGCTGGGCAGAGACCTAATCTGCCGCAGTGGCCTGCAGCACCTCGGCAATCGTCGTGTCGCCCAGGGCGACTTTCTCCCACCCATAGGAACGCATCGGGCGGTAGCCACCGCGCACGGCACATTCGTGGATGCGCGAGGACGAGGCCCCAGAAACGATCATTTCGGAGAGCTCATCGGTAACTTCGCACAGCTCGTAAATCGCCATGCGACCGTGGTAGCCGGTGCCACGGCAGGCACGACAATCGGCACCTTCTCCCGGCTGCCATACTTCGTGCAGCTCCGCAGGAAGCTGGTCCTCCATGCCCGTAGGCACCGGCACCTGCCGCCGGCAACTGCGGCACAGGGTGCGCACCAGGCGCTGGGCGAAAAACGCCCGCACCGACGAGGCGATCAAATACGGTTCAATCCCCATATCGAGCAGGCGGGTGATGCCACCGAGTGCGTCATTGGTATGCAGGGTGCTGAACACCAGGTGGCCGGTCTGGGCCGAGCGGATCGCGATCTTGGCGGTTTCCGTGTCACGGATCTCCCCGACCATGATGACATTGGGATCCCCGCGCAGGATACTGCGCAGGCCATTGGCAAAGGTCAGCCCGATCTCCGGCTTGACCGCGATCTGGATAATCCCCGGCAGCTTGTTTTCCACCGGATCCTCGACCGTGACAATCCGCCGGTCCTCGCTGTTAAGCGCCGAAAGAAATCCATACAGAGTTGTCGACTTACCCGATCCGGTAGGCCCGGTTACCAGCACGATGCCATTGGGCTCGGCCAGCAGGCCCTCGACGCGCTCACGCATACCGGAACTGAAGGCCAAGCGGTCCAGTGAGTACTTCTCCCGACTGAGCATCCGCAGGCTGATACTCTCCCCTTCCACAGACGGGATGGTAGCCACCCGCACATCGATCGGCTCGCCGTCCAGAGTCAGGCTGATGCGGCCGTCCTGCGGGCGGCGGCGTTCCGCCAGGTCGAGTGATGCCATCACCTTGAGGCGGGAGAGCAGCTGCGCCTTGAGCGACTTGATATTGGCCGGCACGGTGGCCTTCTGCAGCACACCATCAACCCGGTAGCGGATGCGCAGGTCGTCTTCCAGAGGCTCGATGTGGATATCCGTGGCCCGGCGACCGAGCGCGTCGCGCAGGATCTGATTGACGAACCCGACCAGGGCATCGTCCTCATCCGCATCCAGGTGGGTGATACTGGCATCCGCCTCGCCGACGCCGTGCTCACCGGCCTCTCCCAGGATCTCGTCGAAGGACTCCGCCCCGATCCCGTAGACCAGTTCCAGGCCCTCGCGCAGTTCCTCCTCGCTGGCACGCACCCAGCGGATGTCACAGGCCACCCCGCGCCCCACCGCGGCACGTGCCTGAATATCAGCCGGATCGAGTGCCGCGAGCACAATGCGGCGGCGCCCGACAGTTTCTTCCTCGGAGTCCGCCTCGCGCTCGATCGCCACTGGCAGAACCCGGTGGCGGTGCGCCAGCCGCACGGGCACCAGCTCGGAGAGCCGCGCCTGCAATGTCTTGTCCCGTGGAATCCCGCCGGAATCAGCAAGCAAGGGTATTCCCTGCAGAGCATCAAGCACACTGGATGAATCAGATGAAACCAACATCGATTACAAATAAACGAAAATATATTGAGTTTTCGGAAATCGAAATGCACAAGTTTCCAGAACTTGCCCAGCGCAAATAATAGGCATACAGATATCCCATGTTCGGCTGCCTCTCCAGCATTTCCTTCTACACGTTGCTTGCGGGCTACCTGCTGGCGACCTTCGGCTACGTCTTCGCCATCTCAGAGAGTCTCACCCTGGAGCGAACCGACGACGTCTTCCTGCTCGGTGATGGAGTCTACGACTCCCCGGTAGAAAAGGAAGACAAACAACCGGTGGAGCCCTGATCGGCGGGCAAACTGCTGGCGAGTTGCGGGCATGGACGAGCGCGAGGCCCACATCGCCTGCAACCTGCTGCCCGGCATCGGCCCGGTGCGCATGCGCACGCTGGTCGCGCATCTCGGTTCGCCACAAGTCATCCTGGGCGCCCGTGCCGACACGCTGGCCAGGGTTGCAGGCATCGGGCCGCAGCTTGCCGAACAGATCGCCACCTGGCAGGAACACATCGACCTGGGTGCCGAACTCCGGAATATCCGCGAACGCGACATCGACGTGATCATCCCGAGCGACGCGCTTTACCCGCGCCTGTTGCACCAGATCCACGACGCGCCATTGGTTCTGTATGCCTGGGGGAACCTCAAACCGGAAGATCACCGGGCCATTGCCCTTGTCGGCTCGCGCCGGGCCAGCCACTACGGGATTCGCACCGCGCGCATGCTCGGCTTCCAGCTCAGCCAGGCAGGACTCACCGTGATCAGCGGCCTGGCCCGCGGCATCGACACCGCAGCCCATGAAGGCGCGTTGGCTGCCGGAGGGCGCACGATCGCAGTTATCGGATCCGGACTGGGGAAACTTTTTCCCGCTGAAAACCAGGGACTCGCAGAGCGTATAGCCGACGGCAACGGTGCAGTTATCAGCGAATTTCCGATTCATTTTCCCCCCAGCAGGCAATCCTTCCCGCGGCGCAACCGGATCGTCTCCGGGTGGTCCTCCGGGGTGGTCGTCGTCGAGGCGGCGGGCCGCAGTGGCGCCCTGATCACCGCCGAGCAGGCCGGCGAACAGGGCCGCAGCGTCTACGCCGTTCCCGGCCCGATCGACCGCCCCGGCTCGCTGGGATGCAACCGCCTGATCCAGGACGGGGCACGGTTGATCTTAAGCGCTGCGGATGTGCTCGACGACGTCGGTCCGGAGCTGCGGGAAACGCTGCCGGCGGGCCCACAGGAATGCCGGCAACCAACCGCCCGGCCCGCCCCTGCCGATCTTCCCCGCCTTACGCCAGAGGAGCAATCCGTACTCGCGGCCCTCGCACCCGGCGAGGAGATCCTCCTCGACCAGGTCGCCAGCCACACCAACCTGCCGACCTCCGTGCTGCTGACCACCCTCATGCAGCTGGAAATCAAGCGCCTGGTGCGGCAACTGCCCGGCCAGCGTTACCTGCGTGCCTGAATGCCGCGACGCAAGCCTCCGGCCACCTCAATCTCCTGCCGGCAACCCGGCAAGCGCCGCCTCGAGCCGCGCCACCACGCGCTCGCGGCCGAGCAGTTCGAGCATCGGCAACAGGTCCGGCCCACCCGCCTGCCCGGAAGTGGCGACCCGGGCGGGAAACATCAGCGCACCTTTTTTTAACCCCAGGGAATCCGCCGCCGCGGTAATCGCCTCGTCGATGGCAGCCGCGTGCCAATCGGCAAGCTCGGCAAATGCCTCCCGCAACGCTGCCAGGATGCCGTGCATGCCCGCGCGCTGCGCCATCTTCGCCACCGCCTCGGAATCCACTTCATAGTCATCACTGAACATGTAGCCGGTCATGGCAGGCAATTCCGCGAAGGTGCGCACCTTTTCCCGGTAAAGCGGCAGCACGCGCATCGCGTAGTCTGCAGAGAACAACGGCAGGGCGGCATCCAGTGCCGGCAGGGCCGCCCGCGCGAAGTCCTCCGGGGCAAGCTCCGCGAGGTAGCGGCCATTGAGCCACCGGCATTTCTCCAGGTCGAACGAGGCATTGCTGCAGTTGATTCCCGGCAGGCCGAAGCGCGCGATGACCTCCTCGATCGCCAGCTTCTCGCTGTCATCCTTCGGCGACCATCCGAGCAGGCACAGGTAGTTGCGCACCGCCTCGGCCACGAATCCCGCGTCGATATATTCCTGCACGCTGGCGCCGGAATCGCGCTTGCTCATCTTCGAGCCATCCGCATTGAGCAGCAGCGGAATATGCGCGAACTCGGGCGCCGGCGCCTCGAAGGCACGATAGAGAAGCAGATGCTTCCAGGTATTGGCCAGGTGGTCCTCGCCACGCAGCAGGTGGGTGATCTGCATCTCGATGTCATCCACCACATTGACGAAATGAAAAATATAGCTGCCATCCGGCCGCCGCACCGTCATATCCGGTTCCGCCTGCGGGTCGAAGGCGACGTTGCCGCAGATGGCGTCTTCCACCGTGACACTGCCGGCCGGGAACCGGAAGCGCCAGGCGCCCGCGTCCTCATACACCGCGTCGGCGGCACGCAGGCGCTCGAAATACCGGTCATAGATCTCTGCTCTCTGGCTCTGGAAATACGGCCCGTGCGCGCCACCGACCTCCGGCCCCTCGTCCCAGTCGATGCCCAGCCAGCGCAGGCCGTCGAGGATCGCCTGGCGCGCCGCTTCGGAATTGCGCGCCGCATCTGTATCCTCGATGCGCAGCACGAAGCTACCGCCGTGGTGACGGGCCAGCAGCCAGTTGAACAGAGCCGTGCGCGCGCCCCCCACGTGCAGGTAGCCGGTGGGAGAGGGAGCAAAACGGGTTCGGACTGGAGATGACGGTGGCATCGGGGCTGTGACCTTTGACCATCCACGCACCCACCGCAAAAGAAATCCTGAAAGCCATAGCCGGCATTCTCCGGACTTGCACCCGATGCGGCCCGATCGCATGCTGCCCGGAGATGCGAAAACTCATCAAGCTGTTCTCCCTGCTGGCCATCGTGGCCATTCTCGCCACCTTCGGCCTCTGGCTGGTGGTGCGCTCCCAACTCACCGTGGACAACCTGGTCACCAGGCTGGAAAGCCGCTGCAACCTGCGCGCCCAGATCGGGGCGCATGCAACCGGCGTGCTCGTCCACCCGGCGCGCAGCCTGGCCTCCGGTTCGCTGATCGTCGCACTCGTGGTGGAGGACCTGGCGCTGGCCGAGCGCGACGCCGTCGTGGAGGCCGGCACCCCGCACTCGCAGCGCACAGCGATCACCGATGAAAATGCCATTCTACAGATCGAAAAAGTCGAACTGGAAGTCGACCTCGGTGGCTTGCTGGCACGCGAGCTTGCCATCCGCAAGTTCATCCTGCACGGCGTGCACGGCGCGATCACCATCGATGCCGATGGAGCAGACACTATCTCCCCGCTGTTTGCCGCGCCGGGAACGCAGGCCGAGACCGAAGAGCAGACCGATACCAGTAAAACTGCATCATCCGGCAGTTCAGACCCCAGGATCTTCCTGCCGATTCCCGCCACATTGAACCGTGCCGCCATCACCGACAGCAGCCTGGTGATCGTCAACCACCGCCAGGGCTCGCGCACCAGCCTACAGGATTTCCAGCTGGAACTCACTGACATAGAGGCGGATACCGCCAACCCAGAGGAACGCAACCACTGCGATATCGCGCTCTCTGCAAAGCTCGCGATGGCCAACCTGAAAACCGACGAGGCGTTCCTTGATTTTATGATCCGCGGTAATGGACGGGCCGAGCCGCTCGACCGCCGCGATGGCAGTTTCGCCCCCTCGCTGGACGCAGAGGTGACACTGGCAAAGGGCTCTTCAGTGACCGGCCTGCCCCTGCTCGGGATGCTCAGTGGATCGATCGAGGCGCTCTCGCGCATCGGCCTGCGTCTCGGCAAGCTCGACGATCACAGCAGCCTGGTCGATGATATGACCACCTCCCTGCTCTATCGCGACGGGCAACTGCTCTTTCGCAAGGGCCTGGAACTGGACTTCGAGCGCTACGCGCTCGGCCTGGGAGAGGGCAGCTGGCTGAACCTCGATAACCTGGAGCACCAGTTCAAGGGACGCGTCACGGTTTCCGAGGAGCTCACCGCTCAGGCCCGCGACGGCGTGGAAACATTCATCCGCAAGAAGGCCGGCAATACCGTGGCCGATGCCGCCGTCGAGAAGGTGCTCGAACCGCTCACGAATGCCGCGGGCCGCCTGAGCCTGGAATTTGTCTCCAGCGGCCCGCTGCCCGACCCGAGCGTCGGCATCGTGACGCAGATCGGGGATATCGGCGACGTGCTGGAAACAATCGGGGAAAGCCTGCTCCGCAAAAAGGGCGGGATCGAGGGGCTGCTCAAGGGGTTGCTCGATTAGGCGCGCAATCGGCGGACAGGATGAGCCGCGCGTGAAACCACCATGGCACCACGACGACGCAAGGATTTCTGCTGCCACAGCTTTCCCTGTGCAGCCATAACCGTGGCTGCCTGCCTGCCGGTCCAGCCGATCTGCACCCTGCCTGCGGGCCTACCACCCGTGGTTGAGGTGTCCGCCGCCGTCGAGGACCGCCTCGTCAATGACCCGGTGACACAGCTGGCGCACGCCCTCCACTCCGGTGAGGCAAAGCCGCTCGACCAACAGGACGAACGCGCATTCCTGCGCGACCTGCTGGCGCGGCTCAACGTGCCAGTCGCCAGTCAGGTGCTGGTTTTCTCCAAGACCAGCATGCAAAGCAAGCTGATCGATCCACACCACCCCCGTGCCATCTATTTCTCCGATGAGATCTACGTCGGCTGGGTTCCGGGTGGCTTGATCGAGGTGATTGCCCATGATCCGCAGGCAGGTCCCCTGTTCTATATCGTCGAGCGCCAACCCGAACATCCATGGCCGCGCATCACCGCTTCGGAGGATTGCCTGGCCTGCCACGAGAGCACGCGCACGCGCAATGTTCCCGGTCTGCTCGTGCGCTCGCTGTATATCGACCCGGCCGGCCAGCCGATCCACGCCGCGGGATCGTTCCTGAGCGATCACGCCAGCCCGCTGAAGGATCGCTGGGGTGGCTGGTATGTGACCGGGCGCCACGGCGACCTGCGCCACATGGGCAACAGCCTGGCCAGCTGGCTGCCCGAGGAAGGCAAGGCAGAACTCGACCGCGAGGCGGGTGCCAATGTGGTCTCACTGGCCGACCGCATCGATACCAGCGCCTACCTGCATGCCGGCAGCGACATCGTGGCGCTCATGGTGCTCGAACACCAGGTCGGCATGCTCAACCGGATCACCGAGGCCGCACAGGCCTTCCAGCGCGCCCTCAAGGTCACCGCCGCACTGCACGAGGAACCGCCTGAACCTCGGACTGTCACCACGCTGGCAGAGCTGCACGGTTCCGCACGCTCGGTCGCCAGCCACTACGCGGAAAGCGTCGTCGATTACATGCTGTTTCGGGATGAGGCACCGCTTCCCGATGGCGGAATAGAGGGCGACCCGGCTTTTCAACAGGCATTCCTCCGGCAACGTCGCACCTCCAGCAATGGCGATTCGCTCAAGGACTTCCACCTGCACACCCGGTTGTTCAAGAACCGGTGCAGCCACCTGATCTACTCACAGGCATTCCAAAGCCTGCATCCGGCACTCAAGGACAGCATTTACCGCCAGCTCTGGAGTGCACTGGAGCCCGGTGACGAACCCATCGACCAGGCCGATAGCCACAACCACCTTGCCCCCTCGGAGCGCGCGCGCATCCGCTCGATCCTCACCGAGACCCTTGCAGACTTTCCTGCCGATCTTCGCGCAGATCATTCTTCTCAATGAAACGGGCCAGCTTCCCCGCGCAAGCATCGTGGAGCCGCCAGGCTTCAGGTGATCGCCATACCGCGGACTCTCAGCGTGAATCCGGCAAGAACATTCCGGGGGGCGCCTGCCAGTGAGCCACGGGGTGGCAGGCACGCGCGAAACGAGGTTCCTGCACGGTTTTACCGCGCCCGCATCCTGAGTAATACGCAAGCCATGGTTCATGGCCCTCCGGCAGAATACCCGTTTCGACTCAGGTGCAGACCGTGACCAACCAGAGGTTCCTCCCAAGCAAAAAAATACCCCCTGGCTCCGGTGAGCCAGGGGGTAGCTTGAAGGTTTACCTTTCAGTAGCCAGGGAAGAAGATCCTCCCCTTGCCACTTGATCAGAAGTCCATTCCGAACTGCAGGAAGACCGAGTGCGAAATGTAATCACTTGTGCCAAGATCAGCGTGGTACCCGATGTTCACATCGAAGAGATCCTGCACATCGAGCAATACACCAGCGCCGGCGCCTGCACGATCACGCTCGAAGCCAC
Organism: Verrucomicrobiales bacterium; assembly: GCA_040263955.1. Classification (GTDB taxonomy): domain Bacteria; phylum Verrucomicrobiota; class Verrucomicrobiia; order Verrucomicrobiales; family DEV007; genus CALSSN01. Next base: position 4,362 of record JBDQJG010000036.1, on the reverse strand, counting down.
CTGCGGTGTAGGTGAAACGACCGCCAGGAGCTGTAAGAGACGCATCAACATCCACTTCCTGGTCACCGAAGTCGTGGGACCACAGGCCATACAGGTAGGGTGAAGCAAGGATGCCACCACCGATATTCACGGCATCATGTGCAACCTCCACGCCCGCACTCAGGCGGTAGCTCTCGGCCTCGATGTCGTGGATATCCAGGTTCAAGGCTCCTGCACCGGTCTCTTCGCCGCCCATGAACTCGTAGTTGGTGTACTGGAATCCAACATTCGGTGATACCGTCACGCTTCCGAAACGGAAGTCACGGCTGACTTCGACGGCTGCAAAAAACTGCACACCATCCTCATCGCTGCGTGCCGTGCGGTCGATGGAACCGTACTGGCTGTTACCGAACTCGATCGGACGGCGCATGTCGTAGTTGGAGAGGGCCACGCCCACTGAACCTTCGACATTGATGCCGTAAGGCAGACTGTAGGTGCCGTAGCCACTGACGATGCCAGTATCCACATCGGTATCCCCGCCATTGTCGTAGTCGATGTCTGTGCGGCTGTAACCGATAGCAAGACCGATCACTGCCTGCTCATTGAGGCGGTAATCGATACCTGCAAGCACACCGGCCGAATTGAAGTCGTTGTCTGCAAGACCATGCAGAGACTCCAGTTCAGCGAACTGACCGTTCAGCTGGATAAACCCACTTTCCGGCTTGCCATGACTCGCAGGTTCATCTGCAAGAGTGGCCGGCTCTTTGCCTGATACAACAACACTCTTGCCATAGGCGTCTTCCGGAGACGGCGCAGGTGCCACGTTGGCTGCACTCGAAAGACCACTGACACTGACGCCCGTGGCTCCGGCGCGTAGTTGGCTCATCCGGCGACTCAAGCTCCGCGTGTTGAGCAGGCTCTGCTCCACACCGATGCGCGGAAGCACACCGTAATAGGACGGGCTGATTGCCGCGAATGCCTGTGCGAACTCGTCTTTCTCCAGGAGATCGAGTGCCAGGGTCACATCCCCGATATCACCAACCTCGATACCAATCCATCCGTCCAAGGCCGTAGCCAGGCTGACGGCATTGGGGTCATTCTGGTTGGCTACGTCGGAATACAAGGTGGGCGCCATCACAAGATTGAGATTTTGCCCAGCGACGTCATCGACAACAAAATCAGCCACGAACACACGTGCCCGCACGGCACCATCATCATCCCATGCAACGCTGGCTGGGTCGAACATCTGAATCGGATTCACAAAATAGCTGGTTGCGCCATCTTGTGGAACGATTGTTCCGTTCTCAACACGCACGATTCCTACGATCACACTCGTACCAGTGTCACCACAGGTGATGGTGGAGAAATAAGGATCATCAAAATGGACTTCCAAGGTGCCACCTAGAGTGGCAGTACGAGAACCTGTGCCCGGATCAGGATCACCGCTGGCAACAAGCAGACGATCATAGTCGTCCCCTGCGAGAACTGAGTCCTCCACCTCGATCTCAAGGACACCTGGCGTATTTTGAAAGTAATTCCCTGTCACGGTCAAAATGCCCGGGCTATTCCCGGGTTGAACCCGACCAAAGTTGGTAAGGTTGCCAACGTTACCATCATCGGGGATAATCGAAACAGTGCCCGTCCCTTGCATGGTGCTTGTTGCATCAACCAAAGACTCCTGTGCCTCCAAGGTTCCATTCACCGTCACGAAACTGCCATTCTCAAAGTTGGCTTCGACACCTGCCCGCAGCAGACCACTCTCTTGAATGTCGACAGTGCTGCCATCGGCTGTGAAGTCGACGACCGTCTCGAACAGTCCTCCGGTCTGCACTACCAACGTTGTGGGATGGAAATCGTTGGGCGGGCCATCTCCTTGAACACCGGTATCCTCGAACGTAGCTGAACCGCCAATGAAAACAGTGGCGTCATTTTTAACGTCGAAAGAAAAGAGAGTTGCTCCTCTTACGTGGAGATTCTGCGGATCATCACCGTCCCGCACAAGCAAATCGCCAGTGACGTCGAGACGGGTATCGGTCCCATCTACATCTGCGTAACTTTGTCCCTGCAGTGTCAAGTCGCCCTGAATGTCGATCTGACCGCTATCGTCAAGATCAATTTCACTACGGTTGTTCAGCAGGACATCACCCGTAACATCAAGAACGCCGTCTTCGTCTATATCGAGCTCACTATCGTCGAGTGATAAAGCATCCCCGACTCCCGTCCCAGTGATTGTTACCGTACTGCCCGCACCGTCGACATCAATCTCACTGTCATTGGTGACTGAGACATTTCCTGTGACTTCAATCTGACCACCCGAATCAACGTCAAAATCAGACACGTTTTCAATGGTTACATCACCGAAGATGGTTGCAATGGCACCTTCGTCGACATCTAATTCAGCCCCATTCGTCAGAACATGGGTTAAACCGGGAGTCTGCCCCTGATTTACAATCAACCTTGCAGGGTTCCCAGGGTCACTGCCATTGCCGATAAACATTTCGGCGTCTCCACCAGACCCATTGATCGTTAATGTCTGGCCGACCGTCAAGGTGCCCCCGTCATAAACGTCAATATCATCAGTACTAAGCACTTCGAAATCACCTGATGTGCGGAAGTGTCCACCACCTTGCACCTCCAGGAGAGCAATCCCAGAATTGCCATCGAATACAGCATCTCCGACAACATCAATCAGACCGCCATCCTCTACGTAAATCTCGGCGCCCGTTTCAACTGTATAGGTGTTGCCGTTTCCGTCGGTGCCAACGGTCTGGGAGCCAGTTACGGTCACCGTAGCGTCGTCTGTGGCATCGAAGTCACCTTCAACGACATGCACGCCACCAACTTGCACATCCACGGTGCTGTTCTGAACAACAAAGTCGTTGCCAGTGTTGGACTCACCGCCATTGAGAACAGTCAAGCTCGACCCGCCCTCAATCAGCGTATTATTGCCGATATTCTGGGTGCCGTCCACGTCAACTGTGGTGCCATTGGAGGCCGTGAAATCATTGGTGACATCCTGATCACCGGAGACATCCACGTCACTGTTGTCGGCACTGAAGTCATTGCCGACGGTCTGAGAACCACCAACTTGCACATCCACGGTGCTGTCCGTGGCGGTGAAATCATTGCCAGTGTTGGACTCACCGCCATTGAGAACAGTCAAGCTCGACCCGCCCTCAATCAGCGTATTATTGCCGATATCCTGGGTGCCATCCACGTCAACTGTGGTGCCATTGGAGGCCGTGAAATCATTGGTGACATCCTGATCACCGGAGACATTCACGTCACTGTTGTCGGCACTGAAGTCATTGCCGACGGTCTGAGAACCACCAACTTGCACATCCACGGTGCTGTCCGTGGCGGTGAAGTCGTTGGACACATCGAACAAGCCATCGTTTTCCACTGTCAGGGTCGCACCGTTTTCGAGAACCGCATCCCCAGTGACATTCACGGTGCCACCCTCTCCGTCAATACCGGTTCCGGTGTCATGCACGGTCACCGTACTGGCGTTGACCCTATAGGTATTCCCAGCGGTCCCGACATTCTGCGTGCCGAAAATATCAACCAAGCTGCTGACTTCAGCAGTGAAGTCACCGTCAATATTCTGCAGACCACCAGCCACTACCGTCAGGGAGCTGCTGTTTGAAACGAGATAATTGCCGGTCACATTCTGGGTGTTGCTACCGGCAACACTGACCGAACTGTCATTCTGTGCCGTAAAGTTGCCGTTGGTCTGCTGGGTTCCGGTTTCCTCCACGATGAGATCAGACTCATCGAAGGTTACGTCACCATTCACGGTTTGCGTGCCGGCAATCGTTACGGTGCTGAAATTATCCGCAGTAAACGTTTCGGCACCTGAACCCACAGTCTGGGTTCCACCTACTGCCACATCGACAGTCGTGTTGGAGGCGTCGAAATTGCCAGAAACTGTCTGAATGCCGAGGACATCGACATCGCTGTCGGTGGCGTCAAAGTCATTGCCAACGGTCTGCGTTCCCCCGGCCTGAACGAGCAGTGTGCTCGATGCCTGCGCGGTAAAGTCACCGGCAGTCACGTCGAGAGTGCCGCCATTTTCAACAGTCACAGAGCTGTCATCAGAAATGAAATTGCCAGCGGCAACAATCAGGTCGCCATCGACTAATACTTCACTGTTATTCTCCGCATTGAAGTCGTTGTTGGTGACAGTCAGCGTGCCGCCGTCCTCGACATCCACCAAAGAGCCAGTGCCGGTCACGGTGAATGCGTTGCCCGTGGTGGCACTGCCGCCATCGTTAACCGTGAAGGTGGCTGCACTCTGAATAAATGAATCGTTACCGACTATCTGGGTTCCGGCTACATCCACATCACTGCCGTTTTCGGCGGTGAAGTCACCGGCGGCGACAT
>JBDQJG010000035.1:0-20671 GCA_040263955.1 Verrucomicrobiales bacterium | reverse complement strand
GTTGAGCCACTCGGCCACCTGCACCCCCTCGTGGCCGATGGCCAGCGCCCCGTATCCCCCCCCCGGAGCGACCAATACACAGGCTCTCTTTTTCGATTTTCCCGCCGCCTCACCTCGGTAGACATGCAGGGTGGGAATCGATACGTTTTTGATGATCACCGTCTGCGGACGCGAACTGTCGTGAATCTCCGCACCGCAATCGAATCCTTCCGGTTCACCGGGCGCCTGCGCCGGCCACAAACTGAAAACATCATCTTCCGGCGGAACAAGTCCCTGCCCGCGAAGGACGGCAGGAATCAAAAGCAATAGGGTCAAGAGACCGCAAAACAGCTGACATTTCACGCCGCGAAGATCACCGCCCATTTCCTCAGTTGCAAGCCGAACACGCTATTTCAACCAATTGGCGCAACTTTATCGCGGTGCCCCTGTTTCATTCTCCATGAAGCAACTACTCAAACTCCTGCCTGTTCCGCTCATTACTGTCTCCACCCTCGTCGCCGCACCTGAAGATCGTACTGCGAAAGCCATCAAGGCAAAAGCCGAGACACTGGCAGGCCAACAAGTCAGTGTCGAGGTGACCCACGTTGCCTGGGCGAGCACCGCCAGCACGAACGAATGCTCGATTTTCATCGTCCACACTTTCGACACAGGCGAAGACCTGCCGGCCGGGAGTATACTCGTAGCTGTCGATAAGGGACAACACGACTCATTCGTCGACAAGTTCGGCGCCACACCGGATGTCGGTGCAAAGAACTCATTTCGGAAGCGCGAAACAAAACGCCTCACCGGCCCCCTGCGTCTGACTTCCAGAAAAATTCCCTACATTGATCTCAGTAACGGGCTTGCTGCCGAAGCGTATCTGGCGAAGGCAGCCACCGAGGCTGACCAGCCCGGGGCCGGCAACTCCCGCCAAAAAATACGCAACGCACTCCAGAGGGGGCGTGGCAGACAGGGGCCACCGCGAAAATAGTCGGACCACCGGACCGAAGACAGCGACCAAAGACGGCGCGCACCACCCTCCCAACAAGCTTCCAGGTCACCAACGGCAGAAGTCGATGGTGTCGTGATTCGCCAGTCTGCATGCATGCCTGCATGTGACAATCCTGCTTCAGGTATCCCGAGCAGGCTGCCTACGCCACGTTCGTGAAAACCGCCTGCACATCGTCATCCTCCTCGAGCTTGTCGACCAACACTTCAACTTCCTCCATCAACGCCTCACTGATCTCGATCGGCGCCGTCGGGACACGCTTGAGCTGTGCCTTGAATCCCGCGATTCCCAGCTGCTCGCAAGCCGCAGACATCCTGCCGAAGTCATGAAATGAAGCGGAGGCGAATACCATGCCGTCGATCACTTCCATTTCTTCAAGGCCTGCATCGATGAGCGAGAGCTCAACTTCCTCGAGATCCAGTTCCTCGGCAGCCGCGAACTCGATGACGGTCTTACGCTCGAAGAGGAAATCCAGTGATCCACTCTGAACCACCTCGCCGCCCTGCTTTTTAAAAATCACTTTTACATTGGCCACCGTTCTGGTCGGATTATCCGTCGCACACTCGACCCAGAATAGAACGCCATGCGGCCCCTTGCCTTCATAATTGGCTTCCACGAAAACCTCGGCATCCTGCGCCGAAGCACGGGCAATCGCCTTGTCGACGTTATCCCTGGGCATATTCTCGGCCTTGGCATTGTTGATCGCCGTCCGAAGTTTCGCATTAGCTTCCGGATCCGGTCCGCCCTCCTTGGCCGCAATCGTGATCGCGCGTGCCAGCTTAGGAAAGATTTTCGACATCTTGTCCCAACGCTTCTCCTTTGCTGCCCGGCGATACTCGAATGCTCTTCCCATATCACCATTGATAGACAAAACACGAGTCCTGTCCACAACCTAAGACGGCTTCCGGCACTTCGACACAACAGCAGCCCTGCAGCCACCAGCGGACTTGCTCCCGGGCAAGAACTATGTTCCTTTAACGCCCCGCTTTTATAATCACTGACGCAATTTCTCGCTCCCTGCCGGCCATCCCATGACATCCATCGCGATTACCAACCAGAAAGGCGGCGTAGGAAAAACCACAACTGCTGTCAACCTCGCGGCATGCCTGGCAGACCAGGGAGTGCGTGTACTGCTCATCGATCTCGATCCGCAGGCCAATGCCACCAGCGGTCTGAACATCGACCCGCAGCCCGGCACCAGCCTCTATCTTCCCCTCACCTCACATGGCCGGGCCAACCAGATGATTCAGCCGACCCGCCTGCCAAATCTTTCCATTATTCCCTCGCACATGGAACTCGCTGGTTGCGAGATCGACCTGGCCCGAGAAAACAATCATCTCACCAAGCTGCGCGATTTGCTCGAACCTCTCAAACAGACCGAGATCTTCGACTACATCATCCTCGACACTCCCCCATCACTGGGCATCCTCATGACTTCGGCGCTGGCGGCAGCAGACGAGATCATCATTCCCCTGCAATGCGAATACTTCGGGCTCGAGGGTCTCGCCAAGATCGTTCACATCGTCGAACAGATCCGCAACTCCGGAGCCAACCCGAATGCCCAGATCGAGGGGATCATCATGACCATGTATGACCCGCGAACCAATCTTGCCCGGCAGGTGGTTTCCGATGTCACCCGGCACTTCGAGGAGACCGTTTACAACACCATCATTCCGCGGACGATCCGCCTGGGAGAGGCGCCAAGCTTCGGGTTGAGCATCATCGAACACGAACCGAAAGGACGTGGTGCCAATGCCTATCGGGACCTCGCCTGCGAATTTCTTCAGAGACACCAGAAGGCCGTTTCCGAGCAGGTGGCAATCGCCTGAATTCCATGCGGATCCGGTGCCTGTAAAGACGGCAGTCAACCGTCCAACAGACTCTGCGACGGATCCTTGCATGCCGGGCGAATCACCTTAACCTTCCCGCCCGCGCACCATCCGCAACAGGCTGACCTGATAGAATCACTCGACGCATCACTTCTTTCCTCCCCTTACCGCCATGCTTAAATGGATGATCAGCAAGATCATTGGATCTGCCCATCAACGGACCATCAAAAAATTCTGGCCGATTGTTCAGGAGATCAATCGCATTGAAGAAAGCCTGCAGGCGGAATCCGACGAGGCACTGCGTGAACGCACCCGCGGATGGCAAAAACGATTCCGCGCATTCCACAGGCCGGAATTCCTCGCCGGTGTTGCGCTCCGGCAGGCAACCCGCGAGGACTTGCTCGCCTGCGCCAAAGCAGTCCATGATCACTTCATACTCCTGCACGAGCACTTCCCGAATATCGATCATGAAGCCATCTCCGACGAGGCCTTGGCAGACAAATCAGAGGACGTGGTTCGGGCTGCCATCGAATCCGCCCGCGAGGAGTGGGAAGAACTCAACAGGCAATTTCCCGTCATCGAGGAACGCCTGCTCGAGGAAATCCTGCCCGAGGCATTTGCGGTGGTAAAAAACGGCGCCCGGCGACTCTGCGGCAGAACCCTGACCGTCTGTGACCAGGAAATGACGTGGGACATGGTGCACTTCGACGTGCAGCTTATCGGCGGCATTGCGCTCCATCGTGGCATCATAGCGGAAATGGCGACCGGCGAAGGCAAGACCTTGGTATCCACGCTGCCGAGCTACCTCAACGCCCTCGTCGGCCACGGGGTGCACATCATCACGGTCAATGACTACCTCGCCCAGCGTGATGCGGAGTGGATGGGATTCCTGCATGAATTCCTCGGACTCAACGTCGGCTGCATCCAGAACAGTCTTCCCCCTGACCAACGCAGAGAACAATACGGCAAGGATATCACCTACGGCACCAATTCCGAGTTCGGCTTCGATTACCTGCGCGACAATGGTATGGCGACTGAAAAAGCCAACCAGGTGCAACGCGGTCACCACTACGCCATCATCGACGAGGTCGATTCCGTACTGATCGACGAGGCACGCACCCCGCTGATCATCTCAGGGCCCGTAGCCCATTCCTCGAACCAGGAATACGCCCAGTTCAATCCACTCATCGACCAACTGGTCAAAAAACAGACCATTCTCTGCAACAAGCACATCGCGGAGGCCAAAAAAGCCCAACAGGAAGGCGACCTCGAATCTGCCGCACTCAACCTGTTCAAGGTCAAGCTCGGCAACCCGAGGGCAAAGGGCCTGATGCGCGCCATGGAAGACCCCGCACTGCGCAAAGAAATCGACAAAGTCGAGCTCTCTTTCTACCAGGATACGCAGAAGACCGCTCTCTTCCAGCTCAAGGAAGAACTCTACTACCACATGGACGAGAAATCGCATGACGCCGATCTCTCGGAAATGGGCCGCACATTCCTCGACCCGAAAGACCCCGAAGCATTCACCTTGCCGGACCTCGCCACCGAGTTCGCTGACCTCGATAATAATACCAGCCTGACCGACAGCGAGCGCCAACGTGCCAAGGACAAAGTCCAGGATCGCCTCGATACCCAAGGAGGCCGCATCCACTGCATCAACCAACTCCTCAAGGCACACACCCTCTACGAAAAGGACCAGGAATACGTCATCGAGGAGGGCAAAGTCATCATCGTCGACGAACAGACCGGCCGGAAAATGCCCGGACGCAGATGGTCGGATGGACTGCACCAGGCCGTGGAAGCCAAGGAAGGAGTAAAAATCGACCGGGAGACACAGACCTTGGCGACCATCACCATCCAGAACTACTTCCGGCTGTATGAAAAACTCTCCGGAATGACCGGCACAGCTGAGACGGATGCTGCCGAGTTCAGCGATATCTACGGCCTCGATGTTCTCCCCATTCCCACGAATCGTCCGATCCAAAGAATCGACGGCGATGACGCCATCTACAAAACAATCCGCGAGAAATACAATGCGGTGATCAGCCTCATCAAGGAAAAGCATGCTCAGGGTCAGCCCCTGCTTGTCGGCACGGCCTCTGTGGAAGCCTCGGAAATCGTCGCGCGGTTGCTCAAACGGGAAAAAATCCCACACTCTGTCCTGAACGCAAAAAACCACATGCACGAGGCGGAAATCGTTGCCCGTGCCGGCCAGCGCGGCGCCGTCACTGTCTCCACCAACATGGCCGGTCGTGGCACGGACATCAAGCTGGGCAGCGGCGTCGCCGATCTCGGCGGGCTCTGCGTGATCGCCACCGAACGCCACGAATCCAGACGCATCGACCGCCAATTGCGTGGTCGCTGTGCCCGGCAGGGTGATCCGGGAGAGTCGAAATTTTTCATTTCATTCGAGGACAACCTGATGCGCAACTTCGGTGCCGCCGAGCGCATGACCAGAATGATGGAACGCTTCGGTCTCGAAGAAGGGCAGGAACTGGAACATCCGTGGCTCAACAAATCGGTCGAGACGGCGCAAAAGCGGGTTGAGCAGCGCAATTACACGTGGAGAAAGCGCGTGCTCGATTTTGACGACGTCATGAACCAGCAAAGGGAAGTCGTCTACGGTTACCGCAACGAGGTCATCGAGTCCCCGGAACCGAGAATGCTCATCGATGAGGCTCTCGCCGAAGCACTCCCCGCCAAGGTCGAGGAACTGCTGGGTCCCGATCCGATCGACATCGATGCGGCCGACTTCGATGGGCTCCGCCAATGGGTGGGCATGACCTTTCCCATTCGCCTGAGCAGAGAGGATGCGGAATTCGAACTCCGAACCGGAGGCGAAATCGCGCAACTGCTGACCGAACGCGTCACCGATGCCTACGAATTGAAAGCCGCCATCGAGGAACCCAACGCGCTCGTCGGTCTGGAACGCTACATCATCCTCAATGCCATCGACCGGCTCTGGCAGGAGCATCTCTATGCGATGGACGGTCTGCGCGAGGGCGTTCACCTGCGTGCGCAAGGGCAGAAGGATCCGCTCGTCGAATACAAGAACGATGCTTTCAGCCTGTTCGAGGAACTGATGGCGAACATCAAGATGGAAGTGCTTTCCAATCTCTTCCGCTCGACCACCAACCTGCAGGGTTTCGAACTCTTCCTGCAGAACCTTCGCACGCGCCAGACCAGCAGCGCGAATGCTCCGGATGGTCCCGGGGCTTCGCTCGGCACTTCCCTTACGGCGGGAGCAGGAAGCACCGTCTCTCTGGGTTCAAGTGCCCAGGTCGAAGAGAGTGCCTCCGTTGAACCGAAAATCAATCTTCCTGCCCGACGCGAACTCCCGAAGGTAGGCCGAAATGAGCTCTGCCCATGCGGCAGTGGCAAGAAATACAAGAGCTGCCACGGTCGCAGCCAGTAACTCGTTGCCAACTGCCTGTCACGGCAACCAGCGCGCTCAGTCGATACCCAGCTCCCTGCGGATCTCCTGCCAGCGATTGTCCGGCAGCGACGCACCGATGACCTGGACCACCTCCGCCCCGAGTTTTGAGCCGCGACGACCCGACTCCGGCAGAGACTCGCCATCCAACCAGGCATTGAGAAACCCGCCCGCCCAGTAATCTCCGGCGCCCGTAGTATCCACCGGACGCTCCACAAGGTGCGGCTCAACCTCTGAGACTTCACCCTCACGCGCGACCAACGATCCGTCTTTGCCGAGTTTCACGGCCGCGATATCACAATACTCGGAAAATCTCGCCGCCATGGCTGGGTAGTCTTCTCCAAGATCAGGAAAGAAAGCCTTCGCCTCATCCTCGTTGGCGAAAACGATATCAATGTAATCGCGCAACCAGCCATCAAGCACATCATGACTGGCACGCACCACCTCGAATGAAGCCATATCGAAACTCGTGCTGCAACCCGCCTGCTTTGCATGCTCGAGAATGTGCAGCTTGAGGTCACGATTGAACGCCAGATACCCCTCCATGTGAACATGCCTGACACCCTCGAAGTCCGCGGCTGTGATTTCCTCGGGAGCAAGGGTCATGGCCGCACCAAGGTCGGTTCGCATCGTTCTCTGGGAATCCGGCGTCACCAGCGAAAGGCAACGGGCATTGGGGACAGAGCCGACTTTGAAGCGCGAAACATCGGCACCGATCCCAGCAAATCGATCACGATAAAATTGCGCCGAATCGCAATTGCCCAGCTTGCCCAGAAACCCGACTTTCGTGCCCAGCCTGCCCGCGGCATAGGCCGTGTTACCGGCACTTCCCCCGGGAGCCAGTTCATGCCCATCGAGCAACTTCCCCAGCATCGCTTCGAGTTGCGCGGCATCAACCAGCTCCATCCCACCTTTACCGCCTTCCAGCGCGTGCACGAATTCATCATCAACACGGGCCAGCAGGTCGACGACCGGTGATCCAATGGCAAGCAAGTCAATCAAGTGGGACATAGTGCCGGCATGGTAACCGAGCCACGCAGGGAGCAAAGTGAAAATTCTTCGTTCTGCCACACCCGTGGACGGCCGGGCCGCAGATTCCCGTTGGCAGCCATGCCACCCGGCCACCAACTGCCAACCAGCGCCTCAAAGCCGAAACCTGTCCCTGTGTTCGGTGGTTTCTCCGGCAATCCCGAAGCCGGCAGCTCCTACCACCGGTTCGGGCACCACCGGAATCGGCTTGCCGTGTGGATCCTCGGTCGGAAAAGACAGTCGCCGCTCAAGCTGCCTGACCATGTCTGCTCCGAGAACGTGTTCGATCTCCTCCGCATCTTCATGCACGTGATCAGCGGGATAATCCGCAACCGTGGTCAGGTACAGCTCCCAGAGACGATGGTTGCGCACAATGCGTGCCGCCTCGCGCAATCCCTCGGGAGTAAAGTATGCCGTTTCGCCCTCATCTCCCAGTGTCACCATGCCATGAGCAACCAGATCGCGGACTCTTCGAACCACCTCATCGACCGACTCCTTCCTGATCTGCGCAACCGTCAGCAGCGCGATATCCTCGCCATCGAATTGCCGATCTTCCAACACCTTGTAAAACGTTTTCAGGGTATTTTCCCGCCGAGTTCTCCGCCATCGCGACCTGCGCATGAAAACACCCGATAACCAGCCGTGACGTGGCGCGAACAGAAAAGCCACCACGAAGAAACATGCAGCCGAAAGTACGATCAGGGGACCGGTCGGCAGATGATTGCCGAGGAAGGAAAAGAACGCACCCGAAGCGGCGGATAACATCCCGACCAAGGCAGCGATCACCAGCATCCGCGGCATCCTGTCTGCGAGGAGATACGCGGTGCTCGCGGGGATGACCAGTAACGCGGAAACCAGCACCACTCCTGCCGCCTGCATGGCGACCACAACGGCAACGGCGGTCAGCAGCAGCAGCAATCGCTCCAACGCCCGCACCGGCAATCCGATGGCATGGGCGAACGCACTGTCAAAACAGGCCGTCACCAAGCTGCCACGCAACAAGGTGATCACCAGCAGCGACACCGCGGAAATCACAGCCATTAACAGGACATCGGCCTCCGACAACGCCGAAGCCTGGCCAAACAGGAAACTCTTGATACCGCTCATCTTGCCGGCGGAGGAACGTTGGATATGATCGACAAGGCAGATTCCGATGGCGTAAAAGGATGCCAACACGATGCCCAGCGCGGAGTCCTGCTTGAGGCGCGTCGTTCTCTCGATGGCATGGGAAACGAGCACGCCTGCCATGCCGACCAAGGTCGCGCCGACCAGGATAGCCACCGGATCCTTGGACGACGCCCATAAAAATCCCAAAGCGATTCCCGGCAGAACCGCATGGGACAGGGTATCGCCGACCAGTGCCATTCTCCGGACCACGATGAAACTTCCGAGCAACCCGCAGTTCAGCCCGAGCAGCAGCGCGCCGAGCAGCGCACAACGCAATGCAGGATCGGCAAACGTGAAAAAACGCACCGCCTGCTCACTGATTGATGAAGCCTCGCCCACGTCACCGATGCGCGCAGCCCAAACAGCCACGGGAAAAAAGCAGAGCGCAGCGAGGATGCCCGCCGGGGCAACCGTCCTGCACACCGGATGTGCCGCCACTGGGTCAAATCGCGATCTCATCGGTATGCCACCCCCTCTAGCGGTGTCGCTTGTCATCGTAATTCACCCCGGGACCACTGACCCGCATGCGCTCGGCCTGCTCGGCAACCCTGTTGAGGATCGTCAGACGTCCCCCGTAGGTTTTCTGCAGTAATTCAGGAGTAAAGACGTCCCTCGTCTCGCCATAGGCAACCAATCGCATATTCAGTAGAATCAACTGGTCGAAATAGTCCTCGGCAGTAGTCAGGTCGTGATGCACGACAAAGATCGTCTTCCCGGCATCCCGCAACTCCTTGAGCAACTCGATGATCGACGCCTCGGTAGCCGCGTCGACTCCGGCGAACGGCTCATCCATCAGGTAGACGTCCCCCTGCTGAGCCAGTGCCCTGGCCAGAAAAACACGCTGCTGCTGCCCGCCACTCAAGTTCGAAATCTGTCGATTGGCAAAAGGCAGCATATTGACTTTCTCCAGTGCGGCCGACGCGATTTCCCGATCCGCAGCGCGCGGCCTGCGCACCAGGCCAAGGTGCCCGTAACGACCCATCATTACCACATCCATGGCACTGACAGGAAAATCCCAGTCCACCGATTCCCGCTGGGGAACATACGCGACACGCTTTTTCACCTCGGCATAGGGACGCCCGAAAAACTCGACCCAACCACTGCCAAGCGGAACAATCCCCAGCGCCGCCTTTACCAAGGTGGACTTGCCGGCACCATTCGGCCCGACGATTCCGACCAGCTTGCCCTCCGGGACAGCCACATCGACTCCATACACAACCGGCCGGCGGTGATAGGCCACGGAAAGGTCATGCAACTCGAGGGCGGGTGGCGGCGATCCCTGGGCTGTGGCTGACTCCATCTCTTCTGTCTCCGGCTTACATATGGCGAGCACACTCCGGATCGTGCTCCCCCCGCAACAAATCGAATCATCTGGTCAATGCCGCAACGATCGTTTCCACGTTGAACTTGATCATGCCCTCGTAGGTTCCCTTGTCCACGCTTGACCCATCGAGCTCGAAGGTGTCACCAAGTGCCCCCGTCGCGTCCGCAAAGAGCTCGCCTCCGACAAACGCACCGGAATCCTTGGCAATTCTCCGGATCGCGTCCGGATTGGAAGCCGACTCGATAAAGACCGCCGGGATCTTCCTCTCGACGATGAAATCAATCATCTTCACTATATCACTGATGCCGGCCTCGCCGACCGTGGAGATGCCCTCCACACCGACGACCTCCAATCCATATGCCCGGCCGAAATAGGCGAAGGCATCGTGACTGGTGAGCAAAAACCGACGCTCCTGCGGTACTGTGGCGATGCGCGCCGCAACCCAGCGATCCAGAGCCAGATAGGACGCCGCAACGGCTGCTCCCCGCTCGCGAATCATCTGCTCTTTCGCGGGCAAAACATCCGTCAGCCCCTCGACTACGATGCGCACGCAATCCGCCCAGAGCGCGGCATCGCCCCAGATATGCGGATCATGGTATTGACTGTCATTGTCCGGTGCGATCAGCTTGCCGGGTGCCACTCCATCTGCCACCGAGAATACCGGCTTTCCGGAATCGGCAAGTTTATCGAACAGCGACCCCATTCTGCCCTCGAGGTGCAACCCATTGTAAAACACAGCAGCTGAACCATTGAGCGCAACCACATCCCCAGCTCCGGGCGTGTAATCATGGGGATCGATTCCCGGCCCCATCAGACCGATCACATCCACGAAATCACCTCCTACCGAACGTACCATGTCCGCGATCATGGAGGTGGTGGCCACGACCGAAACTCTTTTATCAATAGTTTGCTCGTGCACCGCGCCGTCTCTGGCAACGCCCGAATCACTGCAGGAACTACCAAGAAAAATGCCACACAACGCGGCTGCCGCGCGCATCAATCGGCCTGTTGGTTGCTTCCTGATCATGGCTCCGAGGGTAGCTCAGATGCCAGTTTCCGCAATCGGTGATCAAAGCGGGGAACCTGTGCGCTTCCCGACTCTCACCAGTTTCTGCTCGCTTTCTTGATCTCTCGCTTCACGCGCAATTTGGCAGCCGTACTGAGACGATCGATGAATAGGATGCCCTGCAGGTGGTCCACCTCATGCTGCAGAGCTCTGGCCAGTAATCCGTCGGCTTCGATGTGGATATTCCGCCCATCAAGAAGCTGCAACCTTGCGCCGACCCTCGTCGGGCGCTCGACCTCAGCCCGCACATCCGGAATGCTCAGGCAGCCTTCTACCCCGAACTCGATCTCACCCACCAGGTCAAGCTCGGGATTGATGAACACCAGCGGCATCCATTCATCCGGATCAGCATCCCTGCCATCCACCCGAAACAGGCCACCCTGTTCAACGTCACCGCGCACATCGACCACCGCCAACTGCACCGCGATACCCACCTGCGGTGCAGCGATACCGATTCCATCCGCTGCCACCATCGTCTCAAGCATATCCGTGGCAAGCTCACGAATCTCCTGCGTAACCTCCTCCACCGCACTGCATTTGCGACGCAGCACCTGGTCCCCGAGATATACAATCTGCCTGATCATGCCTTTTTCTACCAGCAACTCACCGAGAAGCAAGAAGGACCGCCGGTCACTTTTCGACCCACCACCCTCCAACCTGACCTACTGCTGGCGACGGATTCTCGCAGGCACCTCGTTGATAGAAAATCCACTGCGAGTCAGCACGTCCCATACCTCCACGAGTTTTCCAAGTGGCGACCCGGCATCCGCCTTCAACTCGAGGTTTTCCGCCCCAAGACCGCGCGCCGCGAAGTCGCGCAGGCGCTCCTCCAAGTCTTCCATGCCGACCTCATCATCACCAAAATAAATCGTACCCTCAGGAGAAATCGAGACAGCGGTTCGCTCGAGTGTGTCCTCACTGCTGACCAGCGTCGTCGTCGCCGGCAGCTCTATCTGCAAACGACTCTTCTTCTTCTTGAACGTCGTGGTGACAATGAAAAAAATCAGCAGGATCGCAAGAATATCGATCATCGGGATGAGCGGCACATCCTGGCGGCGACGCTTTTGAGTGTAAATCTGCATTGGCCGCTTTGTTGCTTGTTTACTCGTCCCTGAAACCAGCTGCCGTACTCAATAAACCATAGACCCTGCCACCACTACCGCCCGGCACGTAGCCGCTCCAGCGCCTCGAAATAACAACCGATGCCAGCTCCCAACAATACCTCCATGCGGGCTGCCAGGCGCTCGATCTTACGCGCAAAATAGGTGTGTGCTACCACCGTGGGAACCGCCACGACAAGACCGGCCACGGTGGTATTCAAGGCCATGGCAATGCCACGCGCCAACAGCACGGGGTCCGCCTCACCAACAACGGCGCCACCGATCGTCGAGAACACCGAAACCAGCCCCGATACCGTGCCGAGCAATCCGAGAAGCGGGGCAATCGTGATGATGACCTCCAGCACCGGCATACCCGCCTGCAGGCGCACGACCTCCTCGCGGGCCACCGACTCCGCTGCCGACCGCGCCGCTGACTCGGTCGCATAGCTGCCCGAAAAAACCGCCACAGCTGGCCGTGTCAAAGGGGAACTGCAAGCACTCAAGTTAGCCACGAACTGTTCGCTGCTGCCTTGCGTTACATAGTCACCCGCAGAGGCCAGTATCTCGTCCATGCCTCCGGGAATCACCCGGTGTGTGCGAATCACCAGGAGCTTGAAGATGATCACCGCGATGGCTACCACCGAGCAGAGCACGATCAAGGCCATGAAAATTCCACCGGCTGCGAAAAACTCCCATACCTCGGACAACGCAGTCGATTGGTCTGGTGCCGTGGCCTCGATCTGCGCAAGGCAGCGTGGAACCGTGCTAGTAAATAACGATGTCATAACTCATTTCAATCTGCTCGCCCTCCAGGATCTCCCAGAGATCGGCAGGTATAGGCGGCAGCTCTGCCTCCAGAATAGCGCTCAACGTGAAATCCTTGATCACGGCATTGGCCTCCGCACGGGGGATCTTCAAATCATGAACCATTCCATCCTTGTCGATCTTGAAGGTCACGCGCAAATCCGCCCACGTGACAAATTCGCGGTTCAAGTCAACATGAGCGCGCCACTTTCGCTCAATGGCCTGTGTGACCCGAGAAAGATATCTGCCGGTGGGAGTCGCCTTCGCATCGAAAGACGGTGTTCCCTGGTTTGAGAGGGTCCCCCGCAGCTTGCGCTGCCTGGTCTCATGCGAGAAACCCGTGTCTGCTTCCTGCTGAAACGATTGCTCAGCCGGCTCGGGTCTCGGCGGGTGTTCGACGGTATTCTCGGAAACTGTCACCCTCGCGCTGTCTTGCTCGCCCGGCAACTCCCGCACGGGAATCAATTCGCCATTGTTCGTGCCGAGCAGCTCCAGCGAGCTCGGTGGATCCTCGCGCAGCAACTGATCGGGAATCTCGGCAGACACACTTTCGGGCGCCGGCGGTGGCGGGTTATCGCCGCCCGCAGGCCCTCCCTCATCGGAGCGGTCAATGAATTCCCGGTTCAACACGGACCAGCCGTGCTCGACTTCTCCGTCGAGGGCAATTTCATTTTCCATGACAACGGTGTCGACTGCTGCGTCGGTTGCAGCCCGGCTGTCTGCATCCGAGATCGTATCGACATCGGGCACTGGTTCAACATCGGGGTGCTCGTCACTTTTTAAAAATCGCAACTCAGGCGCAGGATCCTCCTCGACTAACAACATTTCCGGACGCAGCAGCACCTGCTCCTCCGGGGCAGCGATCTTCGCAACCACCTTATGCATGGCGCCCGATACAAGCAGCAACACGAATACCAACACCCCGAGGAGATGCACCCCGATGGAACAGGCCACAGCGACCACCGCCGCTCTTCTTTCAAAATCCGACATTGCAGCGAACAACTTGGCCGGATAGCGAATCAGATCAACGCTTTCTCTGCCCCTGACGGACAACACACGACAAAGCCGCAATTTCAACCGTATTCGCAATCGGATAATCACTGGCATCCACTCCCAATATCCCAGCCATACTCGGATTTTTTCTTCCTGCTGCGTGCATCCCGGGCTTGTCGAAGATCCTCCCCACCGACATGGTCCTGAGCGGAAAAGCAGTCCGCCTAACAACCTAGCCACTCAAACCCATTGAAACAGCCCGGTCCGCCATCCGGTTTCCGCGAGGAACCCTTCCGTTACCACCAGGAACTGGAACTCCACATCGACAGTCTCTCGAACCTCGGGCAGGGAGTCGCCCGTTACGGCGATGATCAATGGGTGATTTTCGTGCCCTTCAGCCTGCCCGGTGAACGAGTCCGAGCCCGCATCTACCGCAACCACAAAACTTACTCGGAAGCCGATCTGCTTGATGTCCTCGTGGCCTCAGAAGACCGGATCGATGCGCGCTGCCCGCTATTCGGAACCTGCGGCGGCTGCCAGTACCAACACCTTACCTACAACAGACAGCTTGAATGGAAACGCGACCAGGTAGCCGAGCTCCTGCGAAGAACCGCACAGATCGACTGTCTGCCTGTCGAGCCTCCAGTAGCCTCTCCGCTGGCATACGGCTACCGCTCGAAGATCACTCCGCACTACCAGAAACCGAAAAGCGGGCAGATCGGCAACATAGGCTTCCTCGCCACAGCCAGCCGCAGCCGGATCGTCGACGTGCCGCAATGCCCGATCGCAAGTTCCGCCATCAATGCCGCGCTTCCGCGGGTGCGGGAGGATGCCCGTGCACAATCCGCCAAAAAAAAGAAAGGCTCGACCCTGTTGCTGCGGGACTCCGCGGGCACCGTGCTGACCAACCCTACAGCCGTCGCCGAGGAAAAAGTGGGCGAGATCCAGTTCTCATTCCTTGCCGGCGATTTTTTCCAGAACAATCCGAGTATTCTGCCCGCACTTACCACATATGTGGCGCAGCAGGCAAGTCGAGGGGGCTTGCGTTTCCTCGTCGATGCCTACTGCGGCAGCGGCCTGTTCGCGGTGTGCTGCGCGCCGCATTTCGACCGGGTATTCGGCGTCGAGATCAACGACAGCGCAGCTGACTGGGCGCGCCTCAATGCTCGCTGCAACCAGATCGAAAACGCCACTTTTCTCGCTGCAAACGCGGAAGACATCTTCGGTAAATTACAGATTCCAGCAACTGAAACTACCGTGTTGATCGACCCGCCGCGCAAAGGCTGCAGTCAGCAATTCATCGAACAACTGATCGCGTTCGGCCCCTCCAGGATTGTCTACGTCTCCTGCAATCCGACTACCCAGGCTCGCGATCTGGTTCCATTGGCTGGTGCAGGCTTTTATCCCGTGCGCTGCCAACCCTTCGACCTCTTTCCCCAGACGCGCCACCTCGAGTGCATCATCACCCTCGAAAAAGCCCACCAACCCACGAGCACCCCGGGTAGCTGAGCACTACCCTGCCGGCAACTCAACCGAGCAGCTTTGTGACCTTCGCTACCGCGTTCTCCGGCGTTAACCCGTGCTTCTCGCGAAGGATATCCACCTTGCCGTGTTCGATGAAGGCATCCGGCCACCCGATCCGCGCCACCGGGGTCTCGATACCACGATCGTGCAGCAGCTCGATGACGCCGAGCCCGAAACCATTGTGCAGCACGTGATCCTCGAAAGTACAGACTACCCGGCACTTCTGTGCCAAACCGGCGATACATTCTGCATCCAGTGGCTTGATCCAGCGCGGGTTGACCAATGCCACTGAAAGCCCCTGCGCACGCAGCATATCAGCTGTGCGCTCCGCCATCTCGAACAGGTTGCCCAATCCGATAAGCAGCACATCTTCTCCCTCGCTCACCACCTCGGCCACACCGATCTCCAACGCTTGGGGAATATCCTTGGGCTTTCTGCCAACGCCCTCTCCACGGGGATAACGAATGGCGATCGGCCCCTTGTCGTATTCCTTCATCGTCAAAAGCATGTCGACGAATTCATCCTCATCCTTCGCCTGCATGTGCACCAGGTTCGGGATGTGACGCAGGTAGCCGATATCGAAAAGACCGTGATGGGTAGGCCCGTCATCACCCGAGAGTCCGGCACGATCCATGGCCAGTCTCACCGGCAGATCCTGGATCGCCATGTCGTGAATAATCATGTCATAGGCCCTCTGCATGAAAGTCGAGTAAATCGCCAGGAACGGCACCAGGCCCTTGGTCGCGAGACCGCAGGCGAACAGGGCGGCATGTTCCTCGGCAATACCGACATCGAAATAGCGCTCGGGGATCTCCTTCTTGAACACACTCAAGCCGGTCCCTCCCGGCATCGCCGCCGTGATGGCGCAAACCTTCTCGTCCTTGCGGGCGAAATTGGTCACCGTGCGCGCGAAAATCTGTGAATACGTCGGATGCCGGCCCGACGACGTTTCGCCTGTCTCAACCTTGTAGGCCCCGAGGCCATGAAACTTTCCGGGATCCGCAATGGCCGGGTCATATCCCTTGCCCTTCTCGGTAATCACATGAAGAACGACGGGCTCGTTGACCTCTTTGAGAAACTCGAATGTCCGCAACAGAGTCGGGATGTCATGACCATCGACCGGACCGTAATAATGCAACCCGACTTCCTCGAAGAAGCGACTGGGCAGGAACACATTCTTCGCGCTGCCCTCGATCCTCGAGGCAAACCGCAGCACCTGCTTGCCGCCCATCTTTTCAATCAAGCCGATCGCCTTGCCGTGAAGGTCATGATACGCCCGGGTGGTGGTCACCTTGTTGAAGTATTTGGCAATGGCTCCGACATTGCGATCAATCGACCACTCATTGTCGTTGAGCACCAAGATGAACCGCTTGGTGGCGGCAGCGATATTATTGAGCGCCTCCAGCGTGGGACCACAGGTGAAGGCCGCATCTCCCGCCACGCAGACGACATGTTCATCAGTGCCAGCCAGATCCCTGGCGGCCGCCATTCCCAGGGCGGCCGAAACAGCCGTGCCGGCATGACCCGCGCCATAACAATCGTGCTCACTTTCCGTGCGCAGCAGAAATCCATTGAGACCGCCGTAGGTTCGGATGGTATCGATCGTGTCCCAGCGGCCGGTCAACATCTTGTGCACGTAGCCCTGGTGGCTGACATCGAAGACAAACTTGTCGTCCGGAGTCTGGAACACCCGGTGCAGGGCAATGGTCAATTCGACCACCCCCAGATTCGGGCCGAGATGCCCACCGGTCTTCGACAGGCAACTGATCAGGCGTTCCCTGATGGCAGCGGCGAGATTAACGAGTTCCCTCTCAGGAAGCGCTTTCACATCCTCCGGAGTGCGGATCACGGGCAGATTGCTGGACTTAGAGAAGTCGGCCATTTTCCTCATCTTGTTCTTTCACCCGGGAGTTCCCGGAAGCCCCCTTGCGAGCTTGTTTTTTCGTACCCGAACGCGAACCGGCTTCCTCGACTGCACGTTCATCGACTGTCGATTCCGCTGCCGCAATGGCATCCGGGGCGGCGGCCAACGAAATAGTCTCCACCCTGAGGCGAGCGACCGCGAGTTCTCCCCGGCAGTAATCAAGCAGGCTAGTTCCCCGCTCGTAATGATCTACGAGATCACCAAGCGGCATCCGCGAAGCTTCCAATTCCCGGACAATCGACTCCAACTCCGCCATCGCCTCCTCGAAGGTCTCCGGCAGTTTTTCGGACTGATGATCTGATTCTGGCATCGCTTGAAAACCGGGCAGCCCGGATACACAGGGGCGGCACTAATTCCGCGCACCTCCCCCAATAGCAAGCAAAATACCCGCCCAACATCAACCCCACGGACAATCTTTCACGGGCTTACCTCCCGACTTGCACCATTGCACAAAACGACCACCGTTCACTGCATGTCCTTCGACGCCATCATCGACCGGCGCGGAACGGGATCGATCAAGTGGGATCGCCGTCCCGACCTCGACCCGTACTGGGTTGCCGACATGGACTTCGAGTCCCCACCTGAGATTCTCGATGCCATCCACCAGCGCGTCGCACACGGAATATTGGGCTATGCCCAACCTCACCCCGGCTTGATCGAGGCGATCCTGCACTATCTGCTGCAGCGCCACAGCGTTTCGATCGACCCGGAGCACATCATCCACCTCGGTGGACTCGTGCCGGCACTCTCGCTGGGAGCACGCGCATTCGGAGAGCCCGGAGATGCTGTCATGACCTGCACGCCGATTTACCCGCCATTTCTTACCGTGGCCAGGGATGCGTGCATGGAAACCATCAGCGTCGCCCACATCCGCCCGCCCGAGGGCCCGTGGGGCTTCGATTTCGCGGCCATGGAGCAGGCTGTGACGCCGAATACAAAAATCTTTTTCCTGAGCCAGCCGCAAAACCCGTTGGGAAGATGCTTCAACGCGGGAGAACTTATCAAGCTCGCGCAATTCTGCAGAAGTCACGGGCTCATTCTGATGTCCGATGAAATCCATTGTGATCTTGTCCTGGATGAGAGTGCAACTCCCTTCTTCAGCGCCCTGCGCCTTCCTGATGACCTGCGCAGCAATCTCATCGTGCTCTCTTCCCCTTCCAAAACTTACAATATTGCCGGACTGGGTTATGCCTTCGCGGTTATCGAAGACGATGCTCTACGAAGAAGATTCGCTGCCGCCCGCGGTCATACCCTGCCGGAAATCAACTGCCTGTCGTACTTTGCGGCCGAGGCAGCCTATCGCTTCGGCGAACCGTGGAGGCAGCAACTTCTCGCCTACCTCAGAGACAACCGCGACACGGTCACCCGATTCGTCGAGGATGAATTGCCTGGCATTGCGATTCCCGACATCGAGGCCACCTACCTGGCCTGGCTTGATTGCACCGCATTGACCATCGACAACCCGGCATCTCATCTCGAGCGTTCCCAGGGTCTGTTTGTTTCGGATGGCGCTCACTTTGGAACACCCCGCTGCATCCGCTTCAATTTCGGCTGTCCGCGTGCAAGGGTCATCGAGGGCCTCGCAAAAATCCGCGCCGGACTGATAGCCGATTAATTGCCGCCCCAATCCATTGCCTCAGTATCGGGCAATCTCCGGATCGACCTCGCGCGCCCAGAGATCGATTCCCCCGGTCAGGCTGAACACATTGCTACACCCCTTCGCACGCAACAATGCGGTCGCTCGAAGGCTACGCATCCCGTGGTGGCAATACACCAACACTACCTCCGATTGCCCCACCAACGACTCCCACCCCGAGGTGCACAGTTCAGTCAGCGGGCAGAGTTGCGCACCCTTGATGCGGCAGAGCGCATACTCATCCTCCTCGCGGCAATCAATCAATCGAAACATCTCTCCCGCCCGAAAAGCAGCTGCCACCTCACCGACACTGACCTCGAGACGATGATCAGGATTCCACGGTGGTTTGGCACCCGATTGACTTCCAGCTACTGACATCCATGCATTCCCCATCTCCGGGCCGCCGCAGAACAGGTTCTCGGCAGCTGCTCACTTAATCCACTACCTTGACGGGCGTGCCGATACTCACATTACGGAAAAAATGCTCGGACATCCTATCCGGCATCCGCACGCAACCATGCGACGCAGGATAGCCCGGCAAAAACCCTCCATGCATGCCGATAGCGCCATGAAAACGCATGAAATTGGGCATCGCGGCTCCCAGGAATTGTAATCCCGGTGGTGGAGTATCCTTCGACTCCACGTCCCGGATCACTGGTCGCCCCTGCCGATCGACAAAATCACCATACAGATTCGACCGATGATCCTTGCTCTTCTGGATAATTTTGAAGGAACCTTTCGTGGTCGGATACTGCTCGTTACCGGAGGAAATACGCGAAACCGCCACCAATCGTTCACCCTTGAAAAAAAACGCCCGCTGTTGGCTGAGATCAATCGTTATACTGGCTGCACCCGCAACTCCGTCACCATCCCAGTAGGACACATTGTCAACAGGACCCTCCAGAAAAGGTCTGGGCAAGGCAGGCGAGCCCCCCAACCCCTCAAGATAGAGCGTGCCATCCGGCCCCGCGTTCCCGGTGGTCATCACCACTCCCGAGCAACCACTGAACGCAATCGCAGCGAGCAACCCCGTTACTATACGGCCGATGAATCGGGCCTTCTGCATTCCTCGACGAGCGGTCATTAATTTTCTCGGTGTAACTTGCATCCTGGCAGTAGGGAAAATTCCAGAACCCAGCCTTCGGCATCCTAGCGAGCACCTCCGGAACCGTCAACGGCAACTCGTGCGGGGACTTGCGGATCTGCTCATCAACCGCTTACTATACCCGCGATCAGAAATCGACCATGCCAACCTACGACTACATCTGCGAACACTGTGGTGACTTCGAGCACTTCCAGTCGATCACTTCACCCAAGCTGCGCAAATGTCCATCTTGCGGAGCCCGGGTAACCCGCAAACTCGGCACCGGCGCAGGAGTCATCTTCAAAGGCAGCGGTTTCTATGAAACCGACTATCGTTCCGAATCCTATAAACAAGGAGAGAAAGCCGCCAAGGAAGCCTCGACTCCCGAGCCAAAAGCAAAGCCGGAAAAAACCGCGGAAAAAGCCACCGAGAAGAAAACCAAGACCAAAACTAACACTGCCACCTCATCGCCGAAGACTCCTTGAGTCTCACGGAGACTGAAACCGACAAACTCAAGGTTGCGACTTTTTCTCGACAGCGAAACACAAGCCCTACCGCAAACATCTCTTTTCAAGCCAAGCAATGAGCGACAAGGAAGCAGCACAGAGCGACGCCGAAATGCCCTCCGCAAGAAGGCACGGGATTTTCTCCCCGGCAAGGCTGCTGCCCAAGCTACTGATCGCCGCCCTCATTGCCATTGTCGTGCTCGTTCACTGGAGCCCCGACCTCTCGCGCTTCGAGGCATACGGCGAGGAGCAACTCTCAACTCC
>JBDQJG010000034.1:0-21465 GCA_040263955.1 Verrucomicrobiales bacterium | reverse complement strand
TTCGTCGCTCTTCTCACTCAATAGTTTCGTCCGTTTATCGGAAAACTGGGGGTTCTCGAGTCGTCATCGTTTCGAGGCGGAGGACGGGGAACTCGAGTCGCAAGCCTATTCGATCCATCGTGACTTGACCACGTGGACTGCCGCACTCGGATTCGAGCAGGTGATCAATGAAGATGCCAAGGATGAAGTCGGCGTGGTTTTATCCCTTACCCTGAAAGATTTCCCCATCGTGAATTTCCCTTTTGATTTCAATCCCGATCCTGCCTCCGAATGAGGTCACGTATCGCGTAGCTTGCGGCCCGATGCCTGGCCTGGTGCTGCCATGCCGCAGTCCGGGATGTGATTTCAGGCAAGCGCTCGTTGCAAAATTAGAAAAATGGTTCTAGAGAGTTCGCCCGCAATGTTCGGGTTTTCATCAGGAAGGCCCTTTTCGCAGCGATACACTCTCTTATTTTCTCAACCCACAGAAACGTTCAAGTCATGAAAATCACAATCATTGGATCCGGTTATGTCGGGCTGACCTCGGGTGCCTGTTTTGCCGAAGTCGGGCATCACGTGATGTGTGTCGACAACAACGAGAAGAAAATCGAGACCCTGCTTGCCGGAGATATTCCGATCTACGAGCCGGGACTCGAGGAGTTGGTGACCAAGAATGTAGCGTCCGGCAATCTGAAGTTCACCACCAGCACGGAGGTCGGCGTGGATCATGGCGATGTCGTGTTCATCGCGGTGCCGACACCTCCACAACCAGACGGCAGTGTTGATTTGAGTTATATCGAGCGGGTTGCGAGGGAAATTGCTGCTGTGCTCAAGCCGGAGCAGTATCGAGTGGTGGTCGATAAGTCGACTGTGCCGGTCAAAACCGGAGAGAAGGTGACCGATACGATCTCGCGTTACGCGCAGGACGGAGTCGAGTTCGATGTGGTCAGCAATCCTGAGTTTCTTCGCGAGGGGTGCGCGGTGGATGATCTGATGAAGCCAGACCGGATTGTCATCGGCGCAAACAGCGACCGGGCGTTGGCGCTCATGCAGAAATTGTATGAGCCGTTTGTCGCGCCTGTGTTGGTGACCGACATCAACAGTGCGGAACTGATCAAGCACGCTGCCAACAGTTTCCTGGCCTTGAAGATTTCCTATATCAATGCGGTCTCCCAGGTGTGTGAGGCGTCCGGGGCGGATGTCGAGAAGGTGGCGGAGGGGATCGGAACCGATAAGCGAATCGGTCGTCACTTCCTCAATGCGGGTCTCGGTTACGGTGGTTCGTGTTTCCCTAAGGACCTGGCAGCATTCATCGCAATTGCCGACCAGATCGGGGTGCCTCTGGATCTGCTCAAGGAAGTGCAGAGAATCAATACCAGTCAGCTGGAACGGTTTCTCGAAGCGCTCAGGGATAAGCTGTGGGTCTTGAAGGAGAAGAAAATTGCCGTCTGGGGATTGAGTTTCAAGCCTGACACGGACGACGTGCGTGAATCGGTGGCCATCAAGTTGCTCGAGAGACTGGTCGCCGAGGGGGCCGATGTTTCGGTTTATGATCCGAAAGGCACGGGCAAAGCACTGGAGTTTTTCCCAGAGATCATGAAACACGTGCGTGTGGCATCCTCGCCGGAAGATGCGGCCGAGGGAGCCGAGACGCTGGTGATTGCTACCGAGTGGCCTGAATTTGCCGGTGCGGATTTTGCCAAGGTGCGCCAGAGCATGCTCACACCGGTGATTTTCGACGGTCGTAACCTGCTTGATCCGGCGCACATGCGTGACCAGGGATTCGAGTACCGGGGAATCGGTCGCGGCGTGGATCTTTCCGCGGAAAGCCGCTAAAGGGGCGACTGGCTGCAATCCGCGCAGCCAGGCATCCTGAAAAAAAATACAATCGATGTGGCTTCAGCCGCGCCAGAGCGTCGGGCAATCTTGCAGGTTCTGTTACGCTGGCGGTCGCAGCGGGGCGCGCACCTCGAGCAATTGATTGCCGAGTGCCCGGAGCATTCCGGCAGGCATGGCTTTGTGCAGAACGTCTGTTACGGAGTGGCCCGCAATCTTCGCCTGCTTGACTTCTGGATCGACCATCTTTCAGAGGGTGGCAATAGGCGGCCGGATCATCGAACTCGTACTACCCTGCGCATGGGGCTCTATGAGCTTATGCATATGGAGACTGCGGCTCATGCAGCGGTCCATGAGGCGGTGACTCTGGCCGGGAAAGCCGGTGCCTATGTCAATGCCATCCTGCGGCGCGCATTGCGAGAGCGATCGAGCCTGGAAGAAATGGCCTCGGGAGCGTCCCTGGCAGTACGGTGTTCGCATCCGGATTTTCTAGTTGATCGCTGGGTGGAACATTTCGGATTCGCACAGACCGAGGCACTCTGTGCATGGGATCAGCAACCGGCCCCCGTGTATGTTCGGGAAAACGACTTGCGGGTGGCTTCAGGGAGCATGTCGTCGATTGCAGGTACCCGCGTGGAGTGGAACTTGATTGGTGGGGAGGCAACTGATTTCCGCAAGGTGGAGCAACTTCCGCTGCGGGAACTCGAGGCGGGCCGGGTGTATGCGCAGGATCCGAGCACGGCGCTCGCGTGTTGCCTGCTCGCGCCGCAGGCCGGGCAGCGTGTGTTGGACGCCTGTGCCTCGCCGGGCGGCAAGACGGCGCTTCTTGCCGGCATGATGGGCAACCGCGGTCAAATTCTTGCCACCGATGCGCGCACCTCCCGCCTCGGTCGCCTGCGCGAGAATCTGGATCGTTTAGGAGTGCGGATTGCTGGGGTGCAGTGTGTCGATTGGGGCAGAGAGCACGGCGCAGCGCTCGACGAGTTCGGCGGAGCCTTCGACCGCATCCTCGTTGATGTCCCCTGCAGCAACAGCGGCGTGTTGCGTCGCAGAGTGGACGCCAGGTGGCGAATCAATCGGGCAGACTTCGCAAGGCTCGGAGGCGAACAATTGGCGATCCTCGCGGATGCAGCGCGATTTCTCGCGCCCGGGGGCAGGCTGGTCTACAGCACCTGCAGTGTCGATCCGGAGGAAAATCGCGGGGTGGTGGATGCCTTTCTGACTTCCTCGGCCGGGTGGCTGCTTGAGGGCGAGAAAATCTCGTTCCCGCCTGATTCGGGGTATGACGGCTCCTATGCGGCTGCGCTGGTGCGCAATGAAGGAGTCGGGTCAAGCATGTCGGGTTCCTGCAGGCAATGAGGGGCGCGATTTTCCGCAAGAGTGCCGCGGTTCGCGCTGTATACTCTGGGCGGAGTAATCCTGGCCAGTGACGGCTGTATGTTCAGAATCCCGACTAACCTTCCATGAATTTTTTCTCGTATCCCCGCTCGTGTGGCGTTGCTTTGGCATCTGTCGTCGTCATATTCTCACCTGCGGCGCTGTTTGCCGATCTGCGATTGCCAGATCTTTTCAGTAATCACATGGTGCTGCAACAGGGCAAGGAGGTGCCCGTCTGGGGAAGTGCCGATCCCGGTTCCGGGGTGGAGGTCGCGTTTGCGGATGCAGTCGTTACCACCAAGGCCGATGAGAAGGGTTCCTGGAATCTGCGGCTGCCTGCGTTGCCGGCGAGTGCGGTGGGGCGGGCACTGACGGTGAAGTGTGGGGATGAGGAAAAGCGCTTCGAGGATGTTCTCGTCGGTGAGGTCTGGCTTGCTTCGGGTCAATCGAACATGCAGTGGTCGGTGTCGAATTCGGATAATCCACAGGAAGAAATCCAGGCCGGCAATCACCCCGGAATCCGGCTCTTCCAGGCGAAGATGGTGACCGCGACGGAGCCGATCGACAACATCGTCAACACCTGGGATGGCTGGGTGGCGTGTTCCCCGGAAACGGTGGCTGACTTTTCGGCAGTCGCTTATTATTTCGGCCGGGAAATTCACCAGCAGGAGAGTGTGCCGGTCGGAATCATTCAGAGCGCCTGGGGGGGCACGCGGTGCGAGGCCTGGACCAGTCGTGAGGCATTGTTGGCAGAGCCCGAGGCGGCCGAGATACTGGCGGGCTGGAAGGTGCTGGAAACCGGCTGGGACGAGGCCCGGGAAAAGGCGCACTATGAGCAGGCCAAGGCCAATTGGGAAAAGGCAGTTGCCGAGGTCAAGGCGCACAACAGCAGTCTCCAGGGACCGGGCCCCCGAAAGCGCACTCCGCGTGAGCCCAAGCCCCGGCTTTACCCGCGGCTGCAGCACCACCACCCGTCAGCGATCTTCAACGCGATGATCCATCCACTCATACCGTATGCCATTCGCGGGGCAATCTGGTACCAGGGGGAGAGCAACCAGGGAAGGGCTGAGCAATATGCGACATTGTTTCCGACCATGATCGGCGACTGGCGAGCGTGCTGGGGCGAGGATTTTCCGTTTCTTTTCGTTCAGTTGGCGAATTTCAAGGCGGAAGGCGATGCGCCCGTCGAAGAGGATGGTTGGCCTGAATTGCAGTGGTCGCAGTATCTTACTCTCAAAGGCTTAAGCGGAACGGGAATGGCGGTCGCCAATGATATCGGCAATGGCAGGGACATTCACCCCAAGAACAAGCAGGATGTGGGCAGGCGCCTTGCCCGCTGGGCGATGACCATGGCACCCTTCGAGCGGGACATCACCCCCTCCGGCCCGCTGTATAAGGGGATCAAGCCCGAGCGGTCCGGCATTCGAGTGTTCTTCGATCATGTGGGAGAGGGTCTCAAGACCCGAGACGGCGGCGTGCTTCGCGGTTTTGCGGTTGCCGGGCAGGATCGAGTCTGGCAACCGGCCGAGGCGATGATCGAGGGTGCGACGATCCTGGTCTCGAGTGAGGCGGTGACCGAGCCGGTTGCAGTCCGCTATGCGTGGAAGCCCAACCCCACGGAAGCCAACCTGGTCAACGATGCAGGCCTGCCAGCGTCGCTGTTTCGCAGTGATGCGTGGCCGCTGGTCACCGAGGGGGTTCGATCTCCCTTCGAAGAGCGGGCCGGCAGGCGACCGAGGGTAGCACCTCCGGTGAAGGTGGATGGATGACTCGGGGAGCACAGCAAAGAGTGATCCGATTGGTTTGATGAGCGTGGCGCGAGTGGCCTGCGCTGGCCCGGACATTTGATGTGTTTTTTCTCTGCCTGTATGGCAGTGTACAGCACGAGCGTTTTGGCTGGAAAGACAATGTCGGAGAGAGACGAAATGGATGCCCACTCGCCGCCGCCGCTTCCCGGTGAGGGGGGGGCTCGAGAGAGCACTCGGGCTACAGGCAAGGTGCGCGTCAATCAATTGGCTGCCGGAGGCATGCTGTTGTGCGCTATCTGGCTGGTGGCGGCGGATCTCACAGTGGCCGGAGATATGCTTTTTCAGGGTTCGGCAGCCCTGCTGGTGCTGGCGCTGTTCGTCGCGGCTTTCTCGCTGGTGGGGCATGTGCTTGCGGTGATCCCGATCCGGTTTCTGGTCGGGGCCAACCTGGTAGTGTTGCTGCGGGCGGGATTCGGGTATCCACTGAGTCTTGTGCTCGGCAATACGCCGGCGGCGATAACCGCCTCGTTCGTGGTGCTGGCGTTTGCCGTCCGATATCTTGTTGTGGTGACCGGAAACAGCAGCCGGATCATGCATCGTCCGTGGTTTACATGGAAACACCTGGTGCAGACGGGCGTCATCTTTTTCTTCCTGCTTCTCGTGTCCCTGCCCTACGTGGTGGGTGGCAACATCCGTGCGCTGCAGAATCTCTTCGGAGACTACATCCGGATCGGTCCCTCGGGAGTTTCCCTGGTCGAGAGAGTCTTCGAGAAGCAGGGGCATCGCGTGCACCTGATCGGCATGATGCATATCGGCAAGGCCGATTATTACGCGGAACTCAAGACAAGGATCGCCCAGCAACCTGAGGGCACTCGGGTGATTCTGCAGGAGGGAGTGCGTGATCGGGAAGAGGTTTTACCCAGGCATTTTACCTCCGGCAGCCTGTATCGGACGAT
This sequence comes from Verrucomicrobiales bacterium, assembly GCA_040263955.1. Classification (GTDB taxonomy): domain Bacteria; phylum Verrucomicrobiota; class Verrucomicrobiia; order Verrucomicrobiales; family DEV007; genus CALSSN01. The sequence goes on along the minus strand of JBDQJG010000034.1, from coordinate 15,569 downwards.
TGCCGCGCAATTAGGGCTCGAGATGCAGGGCAGGCTCGACCTGGGTGGTCCCGGGGCGAATTTGGCGGAGGAGGAGGAGCGTAAGGCGGCGTGGCAGGCGTTGGGCGTGCATTTCCATGAGGCGGATGTCGATATTTCGGATCTTCCCGAGAGGCATCGCCGCCTGCTGGTGGAGCTTTTCGATATGATCGGTGCATCCAGTGTGGAGCAGATGCTGCTGGCCTCCAGTCGTTTCGAAATGGACCCCGGTGACATCGAGGACCTCATCATGAATGGCCTGATCGGAGCGCGGAACGAACACCTCATGCAGGAATTCGATGATGTGGCAGCCGGGCACGACGAGGTCTACATTCCCTGGGGAGCCGCGCATCTCGGGGATATCGAGCACCGGATTCTTGCCAAAGGATACGAGGAGGTGGAAGAGACGATTCGCAAGGTGGTCGATTTCTGGTAGGGTCGAACGCAAGTTGTGCGTGCAGCTGTCGCTGGCATCGCGTGGGAGATTCCGTTAAGGTTCAGGTTGTGATAGCATGCCAATGCATGGTTGAGCATGGATGATGCAGGATAAGGAGCAGAAACCGGAAGATATCCGGCCGCTGGGTTCTCGCATGCCGGTTGGCGTGGTCTGGGCCATTGCTCTGGCAGCAGTTCTGCTGGTAGCACTGCTGGTGGCGGCGATACTTGGCTCCAAGGCATTGGATACAGCCCAGCAGGTTGTTGCCACCCCGCAGAGAGTCGCAGAGGGACTGGGAAAGATTTTTGAATCAAAAGTCGTCATCGAGAATGATTCGCTGGTGGTTACGGATCGACCCATCGCGGAACTTGCCGTGACCGAGCGTCGTATCATGACCACCACGAAATACGAGACGTCCTTTCTGGGCGTGAGAGCCACGGCCATCATCAAAGGCAGCTATCTCGTGAAGGCCGGTTATGACCTGAGTAAGCCATACAGTTTCAGGCTTGATGCCGCGAGCCGGGTGTTGCAGGCGCAGCTGCCGGAGGCGGAGATCCTGTCCATTCAAACCGAGAACCAGGAGATTTTTTATCTCAGCGAGAATGTCATCAACTCGATCGATCCGGAGGAATGGGAGCAGGCTTACCGGGAGAATCGGCTTGCGGCTGAGCGCGAGGCGGATTCTCTGGGGATTCTCGAGGAGGCACGCGAGCGATTTCTGCAGCGGGCCTCGGATCTGCTGGGTGCTGGAGGAATACAGGTCGAGATGCCGGTTCTTGAGGCGGAACGTTTCTAATTCAGGCGTCCTCGAGTCGTCGCGTGAACTCTATCTCGATCCGCTCGATTTTTTCCGACAGCGTATCCCATGCCGTGTAGCCGGATTCGATTTCACGGGTAACGCACTGAAACCGTTCGCCGATCTCTCTGGCTCTCTCAGCGTCACCGGCAGTTTGCGGGTCCGACATGCTGGCGACCAGTTCCGCCTTGTCGGTTTCGCAGGCGGCGATTTTTTCCTCGATCGCCGCGAGTTCAGATTGCAGTGGCTGCAGCATGGCGGCTCGCTCCTGCCGAATCCGGCCTTCGATTTTTTTGCGTTCCTTGCGTCCCTTGCCGGTGGGCTTGCTCGGTGGAGTCGCATCGTCATCGGACTCGGGAGCAACGGGGTTCAATGGTTGCCTGCGAGGGGGCTTGGCAGCAGTGAGGGCTTCTTCGGCGCGCTTTTTTTCGAGAAAATCCGAGATGTTACCGAGATGCAGGCGGGGCGGAAGGCCGACGCGGAATTCCAGTACCTTGTCGACGATCGGATCGAGAAATCGCCGGTCATGGGAAACGATCATGTAGGTTCCGGTATAGTCCGCGAGGGCATTCTGCAATACGACCTGGGACTGCATGTCGAGGTGGTTTGTGGGTTCGTCGAGGATCAGGAAATTGGCGGGTTGTGACAGAATCTTGACCAGCGCAAGCCGGCCCCGCTCACCCCCGGAGAGAACATCCACCGACTTGAAGACATCATCACCCCGGAACAGGAAACACCCGAGAATATTGCGAATCTCCGCGGCTGCTTCTCCCCGGAGCCCCTCCTCAGCAGCTTCGAGCACGGTCCGTTTGGTGCCGAGGGCATCGGCATGATCTTGTGAGAAGTATCCGGTTACCACGTTGTGTCCTTCGTGGCGCGTGCCTGAGTCGAAGGATTCCTCGCCGGCCGCAATGCGGGAAAACGTTGATTTGCCCGCACCATTGACCCCGACAATGGCGATGCGGTCGCCCTTTTCCACTGTGAAGTCGAGATCGGCAAAAACCGGCTTCTGCGGGTTGTAGGCCTTCGAGATTGCCTTGAGTTCGAGAACTCTGTGTCCGCTTGGTGGTGGTTGAGGAAACCGGAAGGAAACTTCCGGGCCGGCTGCTTCGAGCTCAATCCGTTCGATTTTCTCCAATTGCTTGATGCGACTCTGCACCATGGATGCCTTGGATGCCTTGGCGCGGAAGCGATTGATCAACTGCTGTGCCTTGTCGATTTCGCGTTGTTGGTTGGCATAAGCGCGCTCCAGTTGCTCGCGCCGGGCGATTCGCTCCTGCAGGTAGAAGCTGTAATTGCCCGAGTAAGCATTTACCTGGGCATTCTCGAACGCGAAGGTCTTGTTTGTCAGGGCGTCGAGCAGGGCGAGGTCGTGGCTGATCAGGATGATCGCCCCGGGGTATTGCTTCAGGTATTGCTCGAGCCAGGTGACCGATTCGATGTCGAGATGATTGGTCGGCTCGTCGAGCAGCAGGATTTCGGGTTCGGAAAGCAGCAGCTTGGCCAGCGCGATGCGCATCTGCCAACCGCCCGAAAATTCACTGGTAGGGCGATCGAAATCAGCACCGGGGAATCCCAATCCGGCGAGAACCCGTTCGATTTTCGGGCGCATGCGGGCGGGATCGTGGTTTTCGAGGCGCAGTTGGAGCTCGCCGAATTCCTCGAGCACGTCGCCATACTCCCGGGAGCGGGGGTCGAGCTCTTCCATGCGGGAACCGAGCCGGTCGAGTTCGTCCTGCAGGGCCAGGACAGCTGTGAACGATCTTTCGACTTCCTGGTAGAGGGTCTTTCCCGCGTGGTTGACGCCATCCTGGGGGAGATATCCCACTTCCGTGGACCGGGCCTTGATGATCCTGCCGGAGCTCGGGTGCTCGAGGTTACAGAGAACTTTCAGCAGCGATGATTTGCCCGATCCGTTGGGGCCGGCCAGTGAGACGCGATCACCCGGGCGCACGGTGAACGAAAGATTCCTGAAAAGGATCCGCCCTGCGAATTCGATCCCGATGTTGTCTGCGGCCAGCATGGTTGGGCGGCTATGATGACCGCTTCTTGGCAACGTGCAAGCAGGCGGCAGTGAAGTTTGCAAGTTGCCGGCAGGCGGCGGAGACGGATGCACTTCCCGGGAAGGGGGTCTCGGTCCCCGATCTAGGTTTACTCCTTATCCTTTCGGGAAGCGTCTTTCGAGCTCGGCGAGCATCTGATTGGCTTGTTTCTCATCGCCTGCCTGTTGGTAGGCCTCGGCGGCCTTTTTCAGGGCGCTCGGCGTAATCACCGGATCCATGAAGATCTCGCTGACAACGATATACTTGGCGGCCGCGTCGCGGTGGTCCCCGCGAGCCATGGCGATATCGCCCTGAGCGATGAGCAGTTCGGCATTGATCCGGCCCTCCTTCTGCAGTCGCAGGCCCTCGCGGGCGGATTCGTCCGCCTCGGCGAACTGACCGGCCGCCAGCAATGTGCCTGCTTTGATCAGGTATCCCCGGGCTTTCGATGTCGGGTTGCGCGTCTGCTCGAGGTAGAAATCGATTGCCTCGATGGCCCCCTCATGGAGACCGGACTTTGATTCGGCCTGGGCCAGATACATCCAGACAATGGGCAGGGTGTCTTCGGGCGTGTCCGGGGTGACTCCCAGCCGCAGGTAGAAGGCGGCCTGTGGATAGTCCTTCTCTTCGAAACGCTTGGCGCCCAGCCACGAGAATACCTTGGGATCGATGGCGGCCCCGGGATCAGCGTTCAGCAGTATGTTGATTTCCTCCGCCAGATCATCCGGTCGTTGAAGGAAGTAATTACAGAGGACGATGCGCATCTGCGCCCTCGACCGGTAGTCGCTGTCGAGCTCAGCCGCCTTGCGCAGCAGCGGAATCGCCTCCTCGAACTGCCGCAGGTCGAAACGTCCTTTACCACTGAAAAAGTGAGCCTCGGCCAGGGCCAGCGACTCGGGGAACTGTTTGATCAACCCATCAAAAGCGGCAACCATTCGCTTCCAGTCCTGTTGTTCACCGTAGATCAATCCGGATTGCTGGAAAGCCATTTCGGCAGCCGCCGTAGTAGGATAGTTCGCGATGACATGTTCGAAATCCGCAAGTGCTCCAGGAGTATTTTCGAAGCGGCGGTAGGAGAGCCCGCGGCTGGCATACACGGAGGGTAGCAGAGGACTCTCGGGGTAGTTGGCGATGAACCGCGTGAGTGTCTGGATGGCTTGCTTGTATTGACCGGATTCGCTTTCGCACCAGCCACGGTTGTACAGCATCGACGGCCGAAGTTGCTCGGGGATGTTCTGTGGATCGATGCTGGCGTAGGAGGTGCCAGCGGCTGCATACTCGCCCTTGCGGAAATGGTGCTCGGCTTCCAGGAGCAGGGCCCGGTCGACGAAGGTGCGCGTGTCGCGCTTGGTCATCTTGAGCACGTAATGACTGACGAATTCCGGGAGATCATCCGCATTGATCTTGTAGAAACAAATCAGTTTCAGGTATCCGGCCTCAACAGACTGTTCCGAGTCCCGGTAGTACTGCTCGATCGTGTCATAGCTGTCGATCGCCTCGATGTATTGCTGCAGCTTTCTCTGGGAATTTGCCACCGTGAGTAGCAGTTTCGGCCGCAGGTTGTCGGGCAATTGCTCGATTTCGACCATGCCGAATTGTGGGCCGACTGCCTGATAGTTTTCTTCCTTGTAGAAAAGTTGCAGGAGCGTGTAGTGGCCGACTGCGCCCCAATAGCCTCCTGGATCCGTCTTCAATACCTCCTCGAGTATGGCTTTCGCTTTCGCCGCGTCGCCGGCGTCGCCATACAGAATGGCAGCGCGGATTTTCGCCTCGGTACGCATCTCCTCCTTGGTGGTTGTGGCCGCCAGCACGTTGAGTGCATCCAGTGTTGCCTCCTTGTCACCCGATGCGGTGGTAAGGCGCACGATCTCGCGCAGCGAGGAGTCGAGATACTGGTTGTTTTCCCGCTTGGCGGTGACTGCACGGTAGGCGGCAATGGCTTGGTCTGAGCGTCCGGTAGCTTGCAGGCAGTAGGCGCGGTAATATGCGGATGACAGCCAGAGATTTTCGTTGTCGCTGAAAGCCGATCGGGTTTTTTCGGTGCGGTTGGTATCGCCCTGTTGTTGCAGTTCCTCGATTCGCTGGGTCAGTCGCTGTCTTTTTTTCAGGGCGGCATCCGCCGCGATGGTAAAGTAGACGAGCGCCCGGGAGATGTTTTTCGACTGGTAGTTGAGTGAGGCGACCCGGTAGGCGGCAAGCGAGATGAGGTCGCCCTCTTTCTGCATGCTGATAAGTGTATTGTAGGCTTTTTCCGCGGCTTTGTTGTCGCCCAGCTTGAGGCGGCATTCACCGAGTCGAAAGTAGGCTTCCTCGACGTGGCGTCCGTTGGGGTAGGTATCGAGATAAACCTGCAGGCGATTGGCGGCCACGTTGAAGTAACCGCTCGAGAGGGCGAGGCTGGCATAGGTGAACAGATCGTCTTCCGGGCCGGTGGCGGCTTGTTGTGGGACGGGTGATTGGGCCAGGCGATTGTCGGCTTGGGCTGCAAGCCGCGGTGTCAATTGTGCCAGCATCACAAACAATGCCGCCAGGCACCAGAGAGGGTGCCAGCCATGCGTTGCGCGCAGAAAGCTCGTTGGTGGCTTACAATGGGCTCGGACAGCCATGATTTCTGGGGGTTGCGTCTCCTCGAGAGGGTGGCAACTCTTGCTATTCGGTTTCCTTCGGGGGAGATGACTCGGGTCTCGACGTTGCGAATGCGACATTCCATATGCCCGCTTTCTGGCAGATGTCGAGAACCTTGATGATGTGGTTGTAGGTGGCCTCGGAATCACCCCGGAGAATGACCGCCTGATCCTTGTGGACGGCGGCAATTCGTTGGAGTTTTCCGAGCAGTTCTTCTTCGGTAATGGTGATGGCGTTGAGCACGATGGTGCCGTCTTCCCTCACATTGACGATGATCTCGCCGACCGTGCGTTTCGGATCCTGGCCCTCCTCGGCAGCCGGCACGGAAATATCGAGTTCGGTTTCGAAGCGTGCGTAGCTCCAGGTAACGATGAAGAAGATGAGCAGCAGGAACACGATGTCGATCATCGGCGCCAGCTGGAAACTCGCCTCCGGCGTTCTGTTGCTTCTGAATTTCATCGCATGATGCGGCTTGCGTGTGGCAGCTGTGGTTTATTTGGTATCGTCAGCTGCGGGTCGGTTCGGCGCGTCGGTTTGCTGGCCGGATCGGTTGCCCGCTTGGGATCGTGTCCGCGGCGATCAGCGTGGAGAGATGCACGCATCGGCCGCAACACGAAGCGCGATCAGGTTGGTTGATTTGATTGGGGCTGCGCCCGTTGCTGTTGAGTGACTTTTTTGTATTGTGCTCCCAGCAATGCCATGAGGTGAGTGGCGGCTGCCTCCAGTTCGGAGATGAGGCGTTGCACGCGTCCGCGGAAGATCGAGTAGAAGATCAATGCTGGAATTCCCACCATCAGGCCGCCCGCCGTGGTCAGCAGCGCCTGCGAGACACCGCCGGCGAGTTCCAGCTGTTTGGCGCCGAGGAAGTTGTCCTGGGCGATCTCGTTGAATGAAGTGATCATTCCGATTACGGTTCCCAGCAGGCCGACCATGGGAGCAATGGCGCCGATGTCCGCGAGGTAGGTGATGCGTTGGTTGAGCAGGCTGGCTTGGCGGCTGCCCTCGGCCTCGGTGACTTCGCGGACCTCATCAAAGCCGGCGGTCGGGTTCTTCATCGCGAAGGTGAGGGTCTTCTGGGTGACCCGGGCGATGCATTCGCCCTGGCGCTCGCAGACCGCGAGCAGTCCCTTATAGTCTCCTTTGCGGATCAGGGCGTCCGCCGCATTCATGAACTTGTCGCTGACCACGGTGCCCTGACGGATGGTCAGCGTGTAGAGGATGACCAGCACGACGGCGAGGAAGGAGAGCGCTGCCAGGGGGTAGATAAGTGGGCCGGTCTTGTCGACGATCTCAAGGAAGGAGATACCTTGCGGCGTTGGTTCCGGCATCGGTGGAATCGCTGCCGGTTGGTTCTGCGCGATCTGCTCCACGGGCGGGTTCGTGAATTGGGCATCGGTCTGCCCGGGTGACAACGTGGGGAGAGCCAGTGCGAGAACGCAGACTCTTGAGAGGAATGTTTTCATTGAGATTGCGTCAAGTGTAACCGGCCGCGACCGGCATGCAATAGGCGAGCACGGGGGGCCGGAAACAGGAATTCGCACGGTCGACTTCGGTGTGCTTTTCAGGGGCGCGACCACCGACTCTTTTCGGCAGCGCGTGGTGGCAGGAATACGTGGTCAGTCGGCCGGGATTTTCAGTGGGTGAAGCCCGGCAGCGCGGCATACCCAACGAATTTAGTCGTGCCGCCCATTTCGAGGTCGAGCGGGTGAAAATCCACGCCCGTACCGTTGATGCCGGTCTTCGATCGGCCTCGGGCGCCGAATGCGAGGTGACGCCGGGACTTCGGATCGTAGCCGGCATAAATCATCACGTGGTTGATGCGCCTGGAGAACCATGATTTACGCTTCCAGAACAGCAGGTGTCCCGGTCGCAGATCCTGCCAGATTTTCGGGTTGCTGGCCCGCGCCTTATGCACTCTGCGTTGGCTTTTCAGCCAGCGATACTGGTCGTCGGCGGTGCGCGGAATAGATGTGTAACCAAGTTTACTGAAAATCCACTGCACGGTGCCGGAACAATCCATGCCTCCTTCCCGGGGATGTTCTCCGCCGTAACGATAAGGCAGCCGCATGCGAATGGTTTCCCGGCAGGCGTGAAAGAGCGGGCGGACGTCTGCACTGTGCTCCGTGTCGGAGGCATAGGATGCGGCGCTGGCCTGAGCGGGTGCTTGTCGGCCGCGCGACGAAAACAGGCCCTGGGCGTGGGATGGGAGTGCCAGGCAGAGACAGAAAAAGACGAGGCTACACGTTCTGCGAACCGACAACTGCGGACGCGAACGGCGGGCAGTGTTCTGGAGGTGAATGTTCACCGGACTAAATCATTCAATTGGAAGAATTGATAAGCAACATAAAACTATCAAGTTATCCAACATAGATTGCGGGCTCTGGTTGGTGCACGGGTGCCGCCTGTGAATGTTCTGGCACGTCCGGTTTGAGGGGCTATCCTTGCGCAGCCAGAATCAATGAGCGAGGCGAACGTGAAGAGAGTGAAGCCTGATTTCCGTGAGCGGCTTCACGAGGTGGCGCACAGGCCGGGAGTCTATCTCATGAAGGACCGGCTCGATCGAGTCATTTATGTCGGCAAGGCGCGTGACTTGCGGAAAAGGTTGGCCAATTACTTCACTCCGTCGCGGCGAAAAATGGCGGATTTGAAGACCCGCGCGCTGATCGAGGGGATCTGGGACTTCGAGATTCACGAGGTGCGCAATGAGGCCGAGGCGCTGCTGCTCGAAGGCAAGCTGATCAAGGAATATCGGCCCCGCTACAATGTGGCATTGCGTGATGACAAGCGGTTTCCACTGGCCAAAGTATGCCTTGATGATGTGTTTCCACGCTTCGAATTCGTGCGGGTAAAGAAAGATGACGGGGCACGCTATTTTGGGCCCTTTGCCCACTCCAGCGCATTGCGCTCCACGCTCGACTGGATGAGTCGCGAGTTCGGCTTGCGAACCTGCCGTCCTTCGAAGCCCGGAGAGAATGATTACCGGCATTGCAATGACGATGTGATTCGCAATTGCAGTGCTCCCTGTATCGGCAAGATCGATCGGGATGCCTACATGGAAAGAGTCCTGAGGGCCTGCGCGTTCCTCGAGGGCAGATCGCGGGACGCGCTGGATGCCCTGGAAGACGAGATGCGGGTGGCTGCCGAAAAAAAGGATTTCGAGCGGGCAGCACAGATTCGCGACATGGTCGAGGATATGCGTCGTACCTTGAATCCGACTCGGCAGTTTACCCGCGGACGGGGTCTGCCAAAGTCAGCAACCTCGGGCAAGGATGCCCGGGGAGACATGATTGATCTGGGTGATGCCCTGGGCTTGGAAGCCCCGCCGCTGGTGATGGAATGTTTTGATATTTCCAATATTTCTTCCACCCATTGTGTGGCCTCGATGGTGCGGTTTCGCGAGGGTCGACCGGAAAATGCGGCCTACCGCAGATACCGTATCCGCGATGTCGACGGACAGAACGATTTTGCCAGCATGGCAGAGGTGATCAGGAGGCGTTATGCGCGTATTCTATTGGAGGCGCGCGGCCGCGTGGCAGGCGAACTGGAGGGTGGCCAGGAGCGTGCCATCGATGTGATGCGGCGCTTGCAGAAGCGGATGCAGGGGCCCGATAACCGAACCCGTCCGTTTGTGAGCCTGCCGGATCTCGTCATCGTGGATGGTGGCAAGGGCCAACTTTCCGCCGCGGTGCGGGAACTGCGCAGGCTCGATCTTGGTGACCTGCCCGTGATTGGCCTGGCAAAGGAACGAGAAGAGATTTTCCGGCCTGGTGATCCGCAACCCCTTGTGCTTCGGCATGACCGGGGAGGATTGCAGTTATTGCAGCGTATTCGTGACGAGGCGCACCGTTTCGCCAACGGCTATCACCAGTTGTTGATGAAGCGCCGTATCGCGGAAAGCATTCTGGACGATTGTCCCGGAGTAAGCGAAAGTCGCAAAAAGGCTCTCCTCGCTGCATTCGGTTCCGTCGCGCGGTTGCGCAACGCATCCCCGGAAGCAATCGCCGCGGTGAAGGGAGTCGGTCCGGTTCTCGCCAGGGAGGTTCGGGATTTCCTGCAATCTCGAAGCCAAGAAGTGCGCCGCGGTGAGTAATTGGTTCTTTTGGATTGCAGGAGACGGGAAATTCATGCAGGCAATGAAGGTGATCGGTCCAACGCGCAACTCTCTGGCAGCCACATTGCTGGTTTTCTTTTTTGTCGGTGCGGCGTTTGCCCAACAGAAACGTGAGACAGGCCAGTTTGTGGAGAGTGCTCCCGTTCAGGTAATACGTCCCGCGGCTGTGGTGCGTCCCGAAGTGGTTCGCCCGGCAGCGGAGGTGCTGGTTCCAGCAGCAGGGAGTGGGTCGGGAGACGGAGGACAATCCGCGGCAGGTGGAACGCCCGCCGAGGTGAAAGCTCCGGTCGAAATACTGCGGGTTGAGAACCTTGCCAGGCCGGTGGATGCAAGCAGATCGGAAAGAGTGGTGCGGCCCGGTATTGCTCTTCCTCCGATGGAGGGCGGGCCGCGGGGTAAGATCGTAGAGGATCGCGCGGTCGCTGCGCCTGCGGATACGGTCATTCCGGCGCGGGTTCTGCGTGCGGGGGCCGTGGCTTCACCGGCGCGGGAGGTTACCCCGGCAGCGGTGGTGACAGTTCCGGAGAGCGCAGTACAGCCGGGGGCAGAGAATGTCGCTGAGGACGGCGATCGTGCGCCGCGGATTCTGCGTGCCGGGAGCGTGGTTGCGCCCCGGCAGGATATCGGAGCTCCCGAGGGCGGTGTGCCCGAGGAGACGCAGACAGGTATTGACGGGGTTCCATCTGAAATCAACCAGACAGCCGACTCCGCTCAACGCGTGCAGCCTGAGGCCCGTCTCGTGCCTGCGGAGGACGTTGGTTCTGCGGCGGCGGTGGCGGTTGAGAAGGCACCATCAACCGGGCAGGAGACTTCGTCCGCGGCAGCAGATATTGCCGCGCAACGAGCGCGCCCGGAGAATGCATCGGCGCTTGCTGAAGGGGTGGTGCCGGCTCAGGCGGAAGTTTTTGAGGATGCGGTGACGCCGGTGGCGGAGGTGTTGTCGGTTGAGCACAGCGACTTGGAAGCGTCGGCAGAGGAGCAAGACACGGTTGTGTACACGACGGAAATCCTGCGCCCGACTCAAATTATCATGACTCCGCAGGTCGTCCGAACGCCGGAAGAGATCATGCTGCCGGATGAATTGCGCGAACAGCAGGAACAGCAGCAGAAGCGGCGCGAGGGGTCTGAGAACTCCGAGGACGTCGCGGTTAGCGCGGTTGGCGATGAGACGGAAGCTGGAGAGGATGCCGCTGCCGTCGAGTCCGCTGCAGGGACTCAACAGACCGGTGCAGTCGGCCAAACTGCAGAAGAGGAGGAGATGGTGGAAGTCGAGGAAGTGGTCGAGGAAGTGGTGGAAATCGAGGAAGAGGAATTGCCGAAGATCGAGACCTCGTGGACGACGAGGACCGAAGCCCAGGCGCTCCGCCTGCGAATCCCGGCTCCCCGCGGACAGATCGTTGACAGCGATGGGTATCCCCTGGTTCAGAACCGCATGGGTTACCGCCTGGGCCTGAAGCTGCCTTTTTTCGAGGAGCCTGATGACCAAGCGGTTCTGGCCGCAGCCCGGCAGGGACTGGCGACCGCGGCGGAAATCCTGGATGAGGAATGGACTCTCGAGGACGAGGTGATCTTGAAGCATTACCAGTACCGTCGTTGGTTGCCGCTGCTTTTCTCCGGGACTCTCACCGAGGCGCAGCGGCTCAAGGTCGAGGAAGCGGGGGAAGAGGCCGAGGGGTTGTTGCTGCACCCGATTTACGAGCGCTTCTATCCGCATGGTGAGTTCGCGCCGCACGTGCTCGGCGCTATCGGCAAGGTGAGGAAACTGCCTACCGGGGAGATTGGAGACATGGAGCCGATCTTTGAATTGACCAAGGGGCGATTCGGTCTGGAAGCCGCATTCAATGAGGAATTGACCGGAGACGATGGCCAACTCAACATCCTCTACGACACCGATGGCACCGAGTTGAGCAGGGAAATCGTCGATCGTCCGGTTCCCGGAAAAAGTATCGTGACCACGCTCAATGTGCACTACCAGCGCTATGCGGAGGCGTCGCTGGCCAAACATGCGCGCGGCGGTGCCATGGTGGTGATCGACGCCAGGGGGGGAGATATCCTGGCCATGGCATCCTATCCGAATTTTGATCCGGGCATCTGGGTCGACGGTCTGAGCAAGGATCAGTGGGCGGCTCTCAAGGATGACCCGCGGACGCCGCTCTATGCCAAGACCTTTCAGGGAAGTTATCCACCAGCATCCACGTTCAAGACAGTGATTGCCCTTGCTGCGATTGACAGCGGCCGGGTGACGCGCAGTTCGCTTTTTCCCTGTCCGATTTCGATGGTCATCGGAGACCGGGTATTCAGAAATTGGAATAAAGAAAGCGAGGGGATGCTCAATGTCGTTGACGCCATCAAGCGGTCCTGCAACACCTGGTTTTATCGTGTCGCCCTCGATACGGGATCGGACAGAATCCTCGAGGTGGCCAAGGAAGTCGGTTTCGGACAACCCGTCGGGCTTCCTATCGAGGGGGAAATCTTCGGCAGTATTCCCAGCAACGAGGTGCAGAGGAAGCGCTATGGCTTCGGAATTCGCGGTGGGGATCTGGCAAACATAGCCATCGGTCAGGGTTCAGTGTTGGCGACACCGCTGCAGGTCGCCCGCGCCATGGCGGCAATCGGAACCGGTGAGTATTTGAGCAAGTTGCGGCTGGTGAAACAGGTCCAGGATATCGATGACAATATCGTGCGCAGTTACCCGCCTCCGGTGCGGACGCTGCTGCCCGTTTCACAGGCCTCACTCGACCTGGTGCGAGAGGGCATGGTGGCGGTGGTGTCCGGGTCGAACGGTACTGGTGGTCGGGCGGCGATCCGGCAGGCCCAAATGGCTGGCAAGACCGGTACCGCGCAATGGGATCTTGCCAAGAATCGCAACCTCGCCTGGTTCGCCGGATTCGTGCCGGCGGTCAATCCGCGTTTCGCCTTCGCCGCAGTCTACGAGGGTGATCCCGGAGAGAGTGTCTCGGGCGGAGGCAAGGCTGCCCCCATTGTTCATGATGTCTTCCGCAGGATTTACGGTCGAATGGAGGCTGACAGTCGCCGGGATTACGAGGAACTCGAAGAGGAAACGCCAGTGATCGAGGTTGAGCAAGTGCCGGTCGCAACTCCTCCGCAATTGTTACCATTGCCGCCGCCACCACCGCTGCAGGAACCGCCGAAGCAGGAAGGGTTTTTCAAGAGGTTATTCCGCCGCAGGTAGTCATTGACGGATTGGCTGGGTTGTCTTTCCGCCACGCTCCCGCCCATGTTCAGCATTCCTTGCGGGCTCGGAGGACACGAAAAACAGAGCCCACGTCAGCTTGCCACCTGGCGGAGAGTATGGTGATGAGCAGGGCCTCGATATTGGTCAGCAGGATGCCGGCAAGCGCGATGCGCAGTGGCCAGAGCGACCAGCCCCCGAACAGGCACACGGATCCGATCAGGATGAGCAACCAGGATGTCTTGGCGGCTCGGGTGTGGTAACTCGGCCAGCGCCGGAATTTCCAGAAGCCCGCCAGCGTCGACAAGGCGTAGCTGGCGACGGCAGGCAGAATCCACTCGATTTCCGCGACCAGAATCTCCGCATGCAGCAGCAGTGCGCCGGCCAGTAATGCCGCATACAGGGCCGCGTCGGCCCAGCTGTCGAGGCGGGCGCCGAGAACGCTGCGCTGGTTGAGCAGGATGGCGAGCTTGCCATCGACCCAGTCGGTCATGGTCAGGGCGATGAACAGCCAGAGAAAATGCTCGCTGCTGCCGTTGATCGCGATTCCTACGAGAACGAAGGAGCCGAGCAGCCGAATCAAGCAGAGAAGATTGGGGATCGTGGCGATGCGAGTTGTGCGTTCCGCGTCGTCCGAGTTGTCCGGATCTGTCAGGTTGTCCACCATGCGAGGAAGTAGAGGAATGTCGGTGCGGTGAAAGTCAGGCTGTCGATACGATCGATCAGCCCGCCCATGCCGGGCATCATGTTGCCGCTGTCCTTGACGCCGCTGTCACGCTTGATCGCGGACATGTTGATATCGCCGAAGAATCCAGCCACCGTGATGAGGATCGCAGCCAGGGCGGGCCCGGCGAGGGCTGCGAGAAAACCCGGTAATGGCAGGTTTCGGACAACCGATGGATCGCTCAATGTGGTGAGCCATGGAGCAAGCAGCGCGGCCAGGAGAATCGTCACCAGCATACCGCCGATCAGGCCTTCCCAGGTCTTGTTGGGCGAGACCACCGGGGCGATACGGTGGCGCTTGTGGGCACCGAAGGCGCGCCCGATGATGGCCTGGAAAATATCGTCGGCCTCGGTCAGGATGAGGAGAAAGAGAAACCAGCCAGCGGGCCCAGCGGGTCCCTGTGCGGCGGCTGGATGCAGGAACAGGTAGGCGGCATGCGACATGCCGTAGACGATAACGATGAGTCCCCAGAACAAGCCGCCGGTAGTCCGGATGTAGTCGGCTGCCTTGCCTTGAACGAGTTGCACGACTGCAAGGATGGCCAGGCCGCCGAGCGGCACGAAGACCAGGTAAATGGCTGTATGCCCGAAGAGCAGTAGCAGGTAGTTGATCACCGTGATGGCAATCGCCGCCCTGAGGGCCGGTCGCTCGGTTTCGCGAATGCCCAGCAGGTTGGCATATTCGCACAGGGCACCGATGCCCGCCGTGGCGAGCAGCAGGCAGACGCCCAGCCGGCCCGTCGAGAGACAGAGAGCCACCACAAGGGCGATCATCCACCAGGTGCGCAGGCTGGCGAGGCGCTTGCGCCGCAGTTCCGGGTCCGCGGTGCGCAGTTTCAGGTAGCGGATCACCGAGCCGACTACCAGGGCGAGGAAGACGGCAGCGAAGATCGAGATCAGGGTGGAGGATGGTGGCGAGATCACGGGATTGTATGGTGCTGAGGTTGTTGTTTGGGAGGTGCCTGCTCGATGTGTTTGACATGGCCCGGCATGGTGATCCTGCGGATGGCCCAGCGCAGCACCACCGGCAGGGCGGCACTGGCGGCAAGGGCCGCGAACAGCAGGGGATCGAGCAGGGAGGCTGCGCCGCTGCTGGCCAGGCGGTCGAGGGATGGCAGGCGCACGCCCACCCAGGCGAACACCACCGTTCCGGGCAGCAGTCCCAGTGCGGTTGTCCAGCAGAAGGTCCTTACATGCAGGCGGCTTGCTCCGCTGACCAGGTTGATGATCGAGAACGGGAAATGCGCCATGCGCAGGGTCAGCAGGTAGAAGGCGCCCTCCTCTGCAAGGTGCTTGTTCAGATTTTTCAGCAGCCTGGCAAAGCGTTGTTCGATCCAGTCGCGGAAAATATAGCGACTGAGGTAGAAATTGACGGTCGCTGCCGCCGTGAGGCCCAGCAGGATCAGGATGACGCCCTGCCAGAATCCGAATAACCATGCGCAAACCACCGATTTGCCGGATGTTCCGGGGATCAGGGAGACGATCGCGTAGATGCCGAGCCCGGTGAGAAACGCATGCCATGGACGGTTGGCGATGGCCTGGCGCAGGCGCTGCTCGTGCCCGATGAGCTCCTCCAGTGAGACATGGCGTTTGAAATACCAGGTGAGTCCGGCGATGATCGAGAT
>JBDQJG010000033.1:0-21675 GCA_040263955.1 Verrucomicrobiales bacterium | reverse complement strand
GTATTCATGATATATTCAAAAAATATTTTATACTACATTGAAAATTAATACGTAACACATTTTATGCTTGTGCAGTTTTTGGTATTTCAAAATTTGTAAACACCCCCCGGGTGTCCTCATAGTCTTCGAGTATATCTAACAATCGCCGCACCCGGCGTGCCGCCTCGCCCTCATGAATGGTTACGTTCTCATGGGCTTGATAAACAAGCTCCTCACTCGCAGGTTCAATCCCCATTTCGCGCATTTTTGTTGCAACGCGATCAAGTTGATCCGGAGCTGTTGTAAACTGGTGCGTGTCCTGCGAAGACTCGATTGCCTCAGCCCCCGCTTCCACTCCCTGCTCGAATGCCTCATCAGCACTCATGGCTTTCCCCGGGACCTTGATTTTACCCTTACGTGCAAAGAGATACGAGACGCTACCAGTATCGGCAAGCGAGCCGCTGTTTTTAGAGAGAATGAGTCGAATATCTGCAGCTGAGCGATTCCGGTTATCGGTCAGGATTTCAATTAGCATCGCAACCCCGCCCGGAGCGTAGGCCTCATAGGTAATCTCTTCGTAGTGGGCCCCCTCGAGGCTCCCTGTCCCCTTCTTGATCGCACGCTCGATCGTCTCTCCCGGCATATTCTGAACTCGGGCACACTGAACCGCTTGCCGAAGACGGGAATTGAGATGCACGTCTCCTCCCCCAAGGCGCGCCGCATGACAAATTTCCATACTCAGCTTGCTGAAGAGTTTGCCGCGTTTTGCATCAATAGCGCCTTTGGTATGCTTGACCTTGGACCACTTGTTGTGACCTGCCATCGCAGTTTATTTCTATTTTTTGATTTCAAATCTCAAGGAAGAACCCCTTGCCCGGCATCGCGTTGCGACCGCCGACGACATGCCGTTATCCCCGACCTGTGAGGAGCACTCGCCCTCATAAAAACCAACGTCCTTGCAAAGGAAATCGGCACTTTGACTCAGTGTCAGTTTCTCCTCGCAACATGAAACGAGGAGTGATGAGGAGCGGCGACTGCCATCACACTCAGGATGCTAGCAATCTGACAATAATCGGATCCAAAGCAAGCACTTTCCTCAGAATCCTTAATATTCGCTCGTCGCGCCAAATCTCGTATCAGTGTACCTCAAAAATACTCGTGTTTTGGGGCACCAAGGGAGGTGCCGCCCTCATGTTGCAAAATCCCAAGTTTGCTCTTGCCATCAAGCTCCCTCTTCTGCTTAGTAGTGGCCGTTCGCTGATTCAGCGGCGATCACCAATCTGTTTTTTCGTTTATCCGTTTATTTTTATGGGCCAACAACACAACAAGACAATTAAGCGACGACGCAGGAGAGATTATCTCAAGCGCTGCAAAGAACGCACCATGGCTGCCGCACCCGCCAAAGCGGAAAAGTCACTCGCAAAGAAAACCGTCCAAAAAGCTGCCAAAAAAACGGTAAAGAAGGCGGCGAAAAAAGCGGCCAGCAAGTCCCCCGCCAAAAAATCAGCGAAGAAGGCGGCGGCAGCGAAAGCGGAGACCACTCCAAAGTCTGACGCGGGCAAATCTTCCTAAGTAATTGGAAAGGCAGCCGCCTCTTCCTCATCACGCTGCACGACACCCAGGAAGCGCATTTTTCACGGCGTCCAAGGCCTTGGTAAACGTCCCGCCGTTACCGCCATTCCTTGATGCGTACATTCCGGAAGGCGACGTCCATCTCCTGACCACCGTGCAGCTGTAGTCCGAAATATCCCCTCAGCCGACCAGGGTCGTCCTCCAGTTCAGCAACCTTGCTGCCATTGAGAGAAACAACGATATGCCGGCCGACCGCGCGCACGGTCATCTGGTTCCATTCACCCGGCTTGAAGGGCGAAGCAGTTGCCGGAGGCTTCGCCACCCACGTCCGGCCCAGTGTTTCGTAGAGACCACCGGCATTGTTGCCGCTGGCACTGATTTCCGCCTGGAAGCCGGCCAGGGCCACGGGATGCTCGACGCGCTCGGCACGGAAGTAGAACCCACTGTTGCCGGCGAGGGCCTTGTATTCCAATTGGACTTCGAAATCCCCGTATTCCTTTTCGGAGAGCAACATTCCGTGTCGTGTCTCCGCGGCTTCCGAGGTGCCGATAATCACGCCATCCACGACCTCCCAGTTGCCACCCGGCAAGACAGTCCATCCGCTGAGGTCCTTGCCGTTGAACAGGGCCTCGGGCTGTGCCTCACCTTCACCCCGAAGACCCGCGGAGGTGACAAAGAATGTGATGAGTATCCAGATGCCTGTGGCTGGTGCTTTCATCATAACTTTCTGCCGACTGCAGCAGTGCACGCAGGCGCATCCCGCAAATGAACGCGCACGACGGCTCCATGGAATGGTTTTTCCCCCTTACTCCCCGGACAATCTGTCTGTGCCGAAGTTCGTTTCATGATTCTTCAGCTGGCGACTTCAAGATCGCGATGAGGCACTCGGTGGCATCCTTGAAGCGTGCCTTGGAAGCACCCGGATACATGAGTTCACAGTGCACTCCGAGTTGCATGCAACGCTCCTGCAGTTTCACACCGAAATTCGCCGTGTGCGTGGGATCTTTCTGTGGCTGGCCGATTGCCGGAGGTCCCTTGTAAAACAGGTAGGCGGGCGGGTCGTCCGGGCTCACCAGCGCATACGGCGAATACTGCTGGATCCATGGCAGGATACTCTCCCGTGCAGCGAGGAACTCCCCGAAGTTCTCTTTCCCGAAGGCATGGCCCCCGTATTTGCTGTTGGGTGTCCACTCTTTCATCTGCGCCGGATCCAGGCTTGTCTGGGCATTGTTCACGGCGGCACAAAACAGGCGGGTAGACTCACGGGCGACAGGGTCAGCACTCGTCGGATCGGCCAGATCCTCGTGAAACAGCAGCCAGAGGCTCGAGCAGGCACCCGCGGAACTGCCAGCCGCAGCGATGCGGGCCTTGTCGACATTCCATTCCTGCGCCTTGCTGCGGACGAATTGCAGCGCCCGGGCCGCATCCTGCAGCGGAGCCTGGACCGGTGGCTCGATTCCCTTGGCATTTCTGATCAAGCGGTAGTTGATGGCCACGATCGAGATGCCCTCCTCCAGCAGGGCTGCGGCATCGACAAACCGGCTGAGTCGCTCCTTGCTGCCGCCGTTCCACCCGCCGCCATGGATAACAAAAACCAGCGGTGTCGGTGTATCCGATGGTGCTTTCCAGAAATCCAGAATGTGGCGCTCATGCGGACCATAACGCACCGCCGCGAGCGTCGACTTCGGAACAGAGTCGGCGTAGCGTGGGCGTGCCTCTGTCTCCTCGGAATGGTCCGCACCGTGTATCCGGGCCGTTCCGGTTGCAGCGATGACGCCGAAAACATAGAAGAAAACGTGCAAGGCGCAGCGGTGTGTTTTCATGGGAAATCAGCCGGGTTCGTCATGTCTGCCGGATCGCGTTCATCACACGGTTACTACGCAGAGTTCCGGTGGACACATGAAACGTGCCGGAATGAGGAAATATCCCACGCCTGAACTGACGTGCAACTTCCCGAGCGCGGTATCGAACAAGCCCTTGTCATAAGCCCCAACCCCGTAGGGAAGGATCAATGGCCCCAGCACCGGCATCCTGATCTGCCCCCCGTGCGAGTGTCCTGCAAGAATCAGGTCGAAGACGCTCTCACTCTCATTATCACATGTCGCCGGATAATGAGTCAGCAGCAGCGCTTTGTTCTGTCCTCTCATCCTGCGTACGGGAACTTGCTGAGTCGTTGTGCCATACAGGTCGAAACCCGCGAAATTCACCGCCTCATCATAGATCCAATCCCCTCCGGTGCTTTGAAATGCTTCCTTGTATCTTCGCGTGCTGCCCACGTCCATCATGTCATGATTTCCGGGCACGCCGAAGACCGGGATATCAATTGAGGAAATCAACTCGAGTGCTTCCTCGAGATACCGTTCATCATGGCTGTCTATCAAATCGCCGGTAAACACCGCGAATGCACACCTGGCGGCATGGATTCTTTCTATCACCTTCCTGAATAGACGCTTGTTCCCCTGGTGATGGGTATCTGTAAAATGCGCTATGCGAGTGCCATTGCGATTGACGACCACGTCTTTAGTCCTGAGCCAGTTACGCTCTATGCCACAAGCATAGCCACCGGCGACAAAGGGACTGCTGATGGCCGAAAACAGGAACTTTCTGCGATTGAGATTCTTCATGCCTTCAGCGAACGTCAGAGGTGTTGCAGGGCACAGAAGACTGTCCAGAGCGTTGCGAAGCTAGGACGCTGCCTGCCCTTGGTGTAATCGGCTGGTTCCGTATTAATGTTTTCATTCGGCTCAGTTCTCCTTTTCGGGAAAACCATGACGGTTCCCCCCATGGGTACATTCGATCAATTCATGTCGGCTACACAGTGACGAACACGAAACCTAGAAACGCCAACCAGGCCATCACCAAGGCTAGCACAGTTGAACTCAATGTTTGTAGCCAAAGGTATGGAGCGGCTCTGCTTCAACGGCTTTCCTGCGTGAGTTTATCTGCGCCCGAACTGCTCCCCGTCGACCGTTGCAGAACTCTCTCCCGGTTCGGCTGGCTTTCCGTAGGTGATATAGAACTGATTCTGAAACAATTCTGCCCGATCATAGGCTCGTTTTCGATCAAAGAATTCAGCAGCCTGCGGGTAGGCTTTGGAAAATTGCTCAGGCGTGGCATGGAGACGGTATGGCAGATAATAGCGCCCATCATGCTCGATCGCTGCATCGATAAGCTCACGCGTGAGGGATTGCATCCGAATCTCGCCCTCACGGGACCTGTCCTGAGCAAACAGCAATACGAAAGCAATCACAGGACGGTCCGCATAGCGCAGAAACGTGTCCACGTCTTCATTGACAGCGCGAACCGTGACATTGAGTAGATCTGCCCCGTGCTGCGGAATCATTCTGCGCATCGCCTCGACAAATCCTGCGACACGATGCCGGGGAACGAAATACTCATGCAGGATGTCTGTGGTACCTGCAGACCGGTTTTGAAGAACGCCTACGCCTTCATTCAACAACTGGTTGCGCGAGAAGATCGTGCCGGCCAACAACGGTTGTAACCTGGTCTCCGCGCTCCAGCGCAGTTCTTTCCCATAGTCGCTTTGCGCCGACCCGCGAAACACAGCCCGCTTCAATTCGTCCATTCCCGGTTCCGAAAGCGATGGAATCTCACCGCCCGGATCGTGAAAGAACGCGTTAATGATGACTTCTTCCAAAAACGTGTCGGGAACGATATTCATTCGGGCGTATGCCATCTGCACTTTCGACCCACCCTTGATCATGGCGTCAAAGGTAGCCAGCGCGCCATCCACGGGGACCACGTGTTGTTCCAGTCGATACCGCTGGTTGGCCGTCACGCGCAGCTCCGCATCGAGGATGACGCCAAACAGACCGTAGCCACCCAGGGCAAGCGAGAACAGCTCGCGATTCTCCGCGCGGCTACATCGAGCGATGGTCCCGTCGGCCAGCATCAACCGAAACGACTCGACAGTGGAGGCGATTGGTGGCCGGCCGTATTGCCAACCGTGACAGTTGACGCTGATCGATCCCCCCACGGAAAACGAATTGTTTGACTGCATGACTTCCACAGATCGGCCACGTCGGTCGAGGTAGGCGATGATGTCACCCCAAAGGGCTCCGGCTTGCACCCTCAGAATGTCACGATCCTCGTCCAACTCCATGTGATTCCAAGACAGCATGTTGATAACGATGCCACCAGGATAGATGGAATGCCCTCCCATGCTGTGCCGGGCTCCGGCAATCGATACATGCCGCCCCTCCGCACTGGCTCTCGCCAGCAGCCGGGCGATCTGTCCTTCCGGATCATCGCTGTCGACCGGCACCTCCCAAACTTCAGCCACCCTGGTCTGATTCAGCCGGCTCGCGTCGTCAACATAGTCCGGAGGCAGGGTTGCAAGCTCCTTGGCATCCTTCGACACGGAGTAGACCAGGTGGATCACTGGCTTTGCCAGCACACCGACCAGCAGCACCAGGCCGACCAAAGCAATGATCGGCACGCGACCTTTGAATTTCGCAGGACTCAAAGTTTGACCAAACTGCAAATTAGAAAAACAGGCGATTCGATTGCCGCCAGAAAATATCCATCAAACTACTGTGTTATGAGAGCATCTGCTTGCCTTAATTGACCCGAGATCAACGACCCAATTCCACCACGAAAAGCACCATATTCCCCTGGTGACATTATGACCTTTGCGGGCCCGAAACGCTGCCGAACGCCTGTTCCAGCGATCCACTAATTACCGTTTCATGAAACATCTTCATCTCCCCATTTGAGCACCGGTTACAAGCATGCCACCAGCTAACATGGCAGACAGGGATTGATGAAGACATCAGGACCGGGGCCCGGAATTCTGGCCTGATCTCAGTCCTCAATCCTGCTCTGCTTCGACCGCCGCTGCAGCGGCCACTCTTCCAGGCGAACCGTCCGTAGTGCCCTTCCCCTGTGGCGGACCTCCCGGCCCAGGCTTATACAAAGTAACCAGACAACCACCCAACGCAGCAAACAGGATGCCGAGGTAAAACGGCAGGGGAACCGCTCCGAAGCCTCCTCTAGGCGGATGCAGGCTCAGGGAGACCAAGGCGTTGATGATCGGAGCCCCGGCGAATACAATCGCCATGACGACCGGCGGTGAACCCTTAGCTCCGAAGGCGAGCAGCACCCCGAAGGCGCCGATCGCCCCCATAATCCCCGCAACAAAACTCCACAGCAGTCCCTTCGGCGGGTAGCTCCAGAAACGTAGGTCTCCGCCTTTCAACGCGATCAACACCAGCGGAGCCACCACCGCGGTCACAAAATAGGCAATCCCCACCCACAGGAATGCCTTGTAACGCCCAAGTTCCGGATCACCAATGGCCATCTGCCCGGTATGCAGCATGACTCCGTAGACGCCCCAGGCGAGCACGGTAAGCAGGGCAAAGGCAAGCCAGGACATGGGTTCTTAAAAAGGTTTAACGGGTTTCGAAAGAGAAAGCGCTCTTGGAGCGCACCGGATTCTTCAACCGAAATACGGCGGCTCATTGCCGGGTTTCCACTTGATGTTACAACCGGAACTCGGCACTGCATCCAAAACGGCAGAACGACCCGCCAACATGTCGTCAAGCGCATGGCGCAGGTCCTCGCCGGTGACCGGAATACCTTGTTTTTTCGGCCGCGAGGCATCGAACTGTCCGGCGTAATGCAGTTGCAGATCGGCATCAAAAAGAAAAAAGTCCGGTGTGCAGGCCGCGGCGTAGGCTCGGGCCACCTGCTGGCTCTCGTCGTAGAGGTAAGGAAACTCCCAGCCATGCTCGTCGGCGAAGCGGAGCATCTCTTCCGGGGCATCCTGCGGGTAATTGTCCACATCATTGGAGCTGATGGCTACCACCCCGACACCTCGGGCGGCAGCCGCCTTGGAGAATAGACGGATTGCGTCAGCGAGGTGCACGACAAAAGGGCAGTGATTGCAGGCGAAAACAACCAGCAGTCCCCTCTCCCCTGCTGTATCGGAAAGCGAGACCAGGTTGCCAGAGCCATCCGGCAGCAAGAAGTCAGGCGCGTCGTCACCCGGCTTCAGGAAGAATGTTGAGCGGACCTCAGCCATACGTGCTGCTAAGACAGCACCTGCTGTGAACTCACGCAAGTCCAGTCATGTTGACTGCACACGCCCTGTGACAATAAAAATTCGCATTTGCACCATCTCCGGGCTACCACTTTACCGATCCGAATTCACCCCTCTCGTCTCATGGCAGATCTTCCCATTCTCATGCCGCAGCTCGGTGAGTCGATTGCTGAGGCGGCGGTGCTCGCGATCAAGATCGCTCCGGGAGATGCGGTCGCCGCTGACCAGGAGATCATGGAGGTCGAGACCAACAAGGCAGTGATGTCAGTCACAACGCCGAAGGCGGGAATCATCCGGGAAATCCGCGCAATCGTCGACGAAAGCTACCCGATCGGCGCCCATCTCGCCACTCTGGAGTGCGAATCCGTCGAGCAGGCAGCGAAAGCAAGCACCACCAGCACTCCCACGATGGAGGCCTCTACTCCGCAAATCCCCGCCGCACCACGAACCGGCAACGCGCCAGGCGAGATCGCGGCAGCAGCCTCCGCCACCGACAGACCCCATTTCGCCACCGACACGCGCAACGGATCGGGACTGGCCATGCCCGAGGAACCCTCGGTGCAACCCACAGTCCAAGGACTTCCAGTGCCGGCCAATGCCACCGGGGCCAGCTACATCTCACCGCGCATGCGCTCACGCATGGATGAACTCGGCTTCAACGCCTCCGACCTCGCCGGTATCGCCGGCAGCGGCGCAGGTGGACGGGTCACGGTGGACGATTTTGAGAAATACCTTTCCCGACTGGAAGAGCACCATCTCACCGATGCCTCGCCCATGCGCATCGCCGTGGCTGATTCGATGCGGCGCAGTTGGTCGCGACCGCTGGCTACTGTGGGATCGCCGGTGGTTCTTGATCCGATCCTCATCCACCGCAAGTCGCAGACGAAGAAAGCCGGTCCGGCACTCTACGTGTTGCGCGCCCTCGCGCTGGCTATCGCCGAGAACACCGCCATTGGTGGCCGCCTCGTCGGTGAACGCATCGTCCACCCAAATTCGATCGATATCGGCTTCGCCGTCGAAGTGCCCGATGGCGTCCTGGTACCGGTGATCGAGAACGCCGACAGACACACCCTCTCAGAGCTCGTCGACAAGTACACTGAGCTTGTCGATCTAGCTCGGAAGCGCAGGCTCCCCAAGGAATCGCTCAAGCCGGGCATCGCCACGGTCACCAACTTCGGATCTTTCGGCATCGTGTGGGCTACTCCGATTCCTCTGCCCGAACAGAACCTCGTGCTCGGGCTTGGTGTGGGTCGCAAGAAGCCGGTCTGGAGCAGTGAGGTCGATGCATTCATCCCGGTCACCGAAGCAGAAATCACCCTGTCTTTCGACCACCGTATCCTCGACGGCGGCGGTGCCGGCAGACTGCTTGCCAGGGTCAGTGAACTTCTCGGCGAGCCCGAGAAGCTGTAAGTGAAAATCCGTCGTCTTGCCAGCGCACGGGCAACACACGCTGCGAGTGCCTCTACTGATCAATGGCGGCTGTCTCAAGGCGCATCCGCTGCCGTAGCCGCTGCTGCCTCAGCTCCGCTTGCCGCGGCACTCCTCCCGAATGCATAGAGGTGAGTCTGCGTGGCAAGATACATAATCCCGTTGGCGATGACCGGAGAGCTGTAAATCGGCGCCGGGAACTCCAGCAATGCCAATTCCTCTCCTCCTTCTTTACCGCCGGAAAGCACGTAGAGCTCTCCCTCCTCGTTCGCGATCAGAACCTTGCCGTCAACCGCGAGTGTCGACCCCCAGATATGACCCTTGGTATCGAATTCCCAGAACGGTTCACCGGTTTTCGCATCAAGCGCATAGACCCGACCCGAGTAATCACTGATGTAAAGCACCCCGTCAGCAATCGAGGGAGTAGAAATTGAGCGTCCGATGCCCTTGAACTCCCATACTTGTTGGCCGCTGAGGTCGCCCTGACCCTTTGGGTCGAGCGCAGAGATTCGACCTACTCCCTCGCCGTGTTCGGGATCCTGCCCGATGCACACGTAGACGAGCCCATCATAAACGACGGGAGTACCGACACACTCCGAGGGACCCTCATAGGCCACGTAACGGATCGACTCGCCGGTCTCCGGATCGATCCGGTATTCCGGCGCATTGCAATCAAATCGCCATCTCTCCGGAAGAATGCGAACCGCCAGCGGGTCATCGGGATCCTCGCCCTCGGCCAGTCCGGCATCGGTCCCCAGTCCATAGGCCCAACCATCTCCGCCGGCGAACACCAGGAGATCCTCCCCATCGACTTCCCCAAGGGCTGGCGAGGACCACGAGCAATGCAGTACACGGGTCGAAACCACGGGATCCTGCTCACCAAGGTAGGCACCCGATTCCGCATCGAGTACCACCAGACTCGGCGCATTAGGAGCCGGAATATTGGTATG
Organism: Verrucomicrobiales bacterium; assembly: GCA_040263955.1. GTDB lineage: Bacteria > Verrucomicrobiota > Verrucomicrobiia > Verrucomicrobiales > DEV007 > CALSSN01. Next base: position 11,685 of record JBDQJG010000033.1, on the reverse strand, counting down.
CGACCAATCGACGCCATTGGAGGTCGTGCAGAATACTTTGCCACCTTTCACCAGCACCGAAGAGCTGGCGATATTGTGCGGAAAAACTCCCAACTCGCTGCGCATATCATAGATCCAAAGGATATCTGCATCCCGCGGACCCACCGGCATCGGCTCAGCTTCCGGCCCCGCCTTGTAAGCCGCCTCGTCCTGCATACCCTGGTTGCCGTTGGCAAGGCCCGCGACATCGAAGCACAGGATCTCGCAGCGATTGGTCACCACGGAGCCGCGCTCCCCCGCAATCGTCGGGGACGAGCAGATACCGAGAAATTCCCAGTCAGAAACCTTTCCCGCCCCGAGTTTCGGTGCCGCGAGCTGCCACAGAAACTCCCCGGTCTTTTCGTCAAAACAATGCACCACCCCCCGGTCACCGAGATTGGCAGGATCGCGTGGTGACTCGTTGTTGGTGCCGACAAACACGCGCCCCCCGGCGATGGTCGGTGTGCCGTAGGTCTGGGACCCAAGCTTTACCGCCCACACTACTCCCCGGGTGGTCTTCATATCAATCTCTTCCCCACCCTGCGCGCGGCGACCGGGTTCGATATCGAAGTCAAGTCCGGTGGCAGGCGAAGACATGTTCTTCCCATGACTGCCCCCCCATTCCGGCCAGTCCGCGGCCGTGGCCGGAACCATCGGGAGAAGTAAAAAGTACAGGAGCGCAATCAATGAGCCTGAGGTTGGATGCATGACCGTGAAATCTTGGCGTTGAGATTTAGAACAGACCAAGCACTTAATCCTCGTTGGCGCGCAGCAGGATATTGTCGACATAGACAGCCTTCTGCGCCTGTGGCGAGAATCCGAAGATACCCGGCGCGCCCACCCGGTGACCGCCGCGGTGCTCCAAATCGATCGTCCACGCCTCCGGCTCTGGCGTGTCACGCGGCCAAGCCTTGGCGAGGACGCGGGTCGAAGGCAGTTCCCCTCCGCCTGGCACCACCTTGGTCTTGAGTCGATACCATGCATTAGCCTCCACTTGGAAGGGTACACCATGTTTGAATCGGTCGTGGTTGGACGTTACCTCCAGCAGGTTCGAATTGCCGACCAAGTAGATCGCGTAGCGTCCATTAACCAGCCCGACAACCGACTTGGTGCGGCGATTGCCATCGGTAAGCACATCTGCCTCCAAGGTATAATCACTCAAATCCGGCGGACCGAAAAACGTGGTGGCTCGCTGGAAGAGCAGGCGGTCCAGCGTCTTGGCGAAGACCTTGTCGCCCTCGCGCTCCCGAATCTCGAACTTGAAGCGCGCACCGATCCAAGACAGTGGCGGATAGGCGAAGCTGGCGCCACCTGAGGATTCCTTGTCCACGAGCTCGAAGCCTTCGAAGTCTTCTTCGTAGCCGAGCCCGGGAACAATGCGACCGCGAACAAAAACCACGGCCCCATCTTTGGAAGTTCCCTTGAACATGCCGGCGGATGCCCGGGCGTTGGGCCCTGCAACCAACCTGCCCTGCTCATCAAACTCGGCATCCAAGGTGGCACGCACCTTTGCCGTCGGGGGAACGAATGTTTCCCATGTGAAATCAGCCGGATTGAGCACCCCGACGACAAAGCCATTTTCATCCAGTTGCTGAAAACGAAACGTCTCATGTTGACCTGGAATCAGGAGCACATCCGCGGGGACCGCCCGCACACTGACCGCCAAGCCGGTTTTCAGGGGCAGTGCAGGACTCGACTCGTCAAAAAAGATCTGCTCGTGATCAATCCCGAAGGCATACAGGCGAGCTGTAGTGTGCACGTAGAGATGACCATTCCAGAGTGCCGGAGCACCAAGGCAATTGCCCTCCAGCGGGATTTCCTGCAGCACTTCGCCAACGGTGTTCACCACCTTGAGCACACCACCATGCATGGGAACGAACAGTAAGCCATCGGCGTAAAGTGGAGACGAGTGCAGGTTGTCGGTTCCCAGCTTCACACTCCACAGCTGTTGACCTGATTCCGCATCGAGGCAGACGAGATTACCCGTTGCCGTGACTTGAAATACCTTATCTTCAGCCAGCACAGGTGAGCTGGTAAACATGCACAATGGCTGGCGCCACAGTTCGTAGTCCGCATCGAGCACCAGCGGATCGTCACCGGCCGCATCGAGCTCCACAGTAGTGGGAAGCCTCAAGGCCACCATGCGGCCCATCTCGGAGGAGTCGATATTTTCCTTGCCGTGGATGCAGATCAACTTGTCGCCATGCACAACGGGGCTGGAATTGACTCCACCGATCGACATCTGAAAGCGCCACAACGGAGTGCCGTCAGCTGCATTGACCCCTACCAGATTACCACACCCTGTGCCCGCGTAGAACACCCGCTTGCCGTAGCGGCTTTCCACAAGCGGAGTGGAAAACGATGAGTCTTTCGGCGCAACCCCTGGCGTCGAAATCCAAAGCAACTCACCGGTCAGCTTGTCGAAGGCCATGAACCGGTCGCGCGCGGGCCCCTGAGCACCCCAGAACGCGGTGATGCCGCGGACAATCACAGCATCGCCCTCAACGACCGGGCATCCAGCTCGTCCGTTAGGAAAGGTCAGGCGGCCGAAACGCTCCATGAGCGAAACCTCCCAGAGCAACTTGCCATCGAAGCTGAAACAAAGAAAATGGCCATGCGCCGTGCATAGATAAATGTTCTTCGTCTCCGAGTCGACTGTCGGCGCGCCAATCGAGTAGCGGTTGTAGACAGTATCCGAAATGTAATCACGAATTTCGTGCTCCCAGATGACTTCACCCGTCCACGGGTCGAGTGCGCTCAAGACCTCCACTACGTCGGCTTTTTCCCCTCGGTAACCGAACGAGAACAGCCGCCCACTGGCAATCACCGGAGTCCCCCGGCCCTTTACGTCATGCGTCCACAAGGGCACACCAAGTACACTGGCCGGGCCATCGAAATGCTCGGCACTCGTTCCATTCTGATTCGGTCCTCGCCACGAATACCAGGCTGCAGCCTTCGCCGAGCCGACCATACCCTGGCAGAGCACAAGCAGACAGAGGAGCAAACGGGGAGCGGAAAACTTCACTTGCATGAACAGAGACAGCATACGGAATACGGAGATCAACCCAATCTCAAGGAAAGACCACAGCCGGCGCGCATTCAAGTGCGTTACTTCGCCGCGCAGACTTCCTCTTTACACTCTATCACATACAACAACGACGCAAAAGTCTCCGCCAAAAAAAAGACAAAACACTGAAACATGAAACGGAGTCGATTCGTTTGATATATAAAGTTTGATTGATATATGGATTACCAAGCCGAGGCCACGGGCACTCTCCATGACGATCGCTACACGATTCCCAGTCTCGATCGTGCGTTACGAGCGCTGGAACTCCTCAGCGAACACGCGCAACCACTTCCCGTCAGTGCCATCGCCAGCGCTCTCGGGATCCCTCAGAACAGCGCGTTTCGAATCACGCGCACGCTCGAGAATCGCGGTTACCTGTTCCGCAATCCCGGCAGCAAACATTTCGGACTGACGCCGAAACTATTTGCCATTGGCGCCGCTGCCGCGGCCCGCAGCAACAACCTGATTGAGGCCGCGCTCGAACCGATGCGTCGGTTGCGTGACTCCACCCGCGAGACCGTTCTGCTTGGCACACTACTTGAAGCCGAGGGCGTGGTACTCGAACAGATGGTGGGCACCCACAACTTCAAGTTCATGGTCGATCCGGGCCTGCGTTTTCCACTGCATACGGCCGCACCGGGTAAAGCCATGCTGGCCGCGCTTCCCACCCATGAATGCGAACGAATCCTTCAGCGGATGACCTTCCAGAAATTCACCGCCCACACGGTCACCACCCGCAAATGCTTCATCGAGGAACTCACCCGCACCCGCACTCAGGGTTACGGTATCGACTTCAGTGAGGAGGAAGAGGGACAACACTGCATCGGTGCGGCGATTCTCGATGCGCACAGCTTTCCTGTGGGCGCTCTGTGGATCACGGCCCCGGCTTCACGCCTTCCCGAGTCCCAGTTTCAAACTGTCGCCACCCAGGTCATCACAGCCGCCACCGATATCTCTCGTCGCCTGGGCAACGAGTATCGATCGGCCTGAACTATTTTTTGAATCCAGGCATGCACCGCACCACAGCCTTCCTTGAAGCCCGCGAGACTTTGCTCTCAGGCTTCGGCTGCACCGTGCTCCTGCTGCTCGCCGCGCCGAGTGTGGTGCAGGCGGAAATTGACCTGCATCTCCAGCCGAATCCCGAACAGATCGCCTTTTTCGATGAGCAGGTCTTGCCCATCCTCGAGGAGCAGTGTTTTCGCTGTCACGGAGGCGAGGACAAGCTCAAAGGAGAGTTCCGCATCACCAGCCGGGCTGGGCTGTTCCATGGCGGCGAGCTCGGACCGGCCATCGATATTCGGGAGCCTGCGCAATCGACCCTGCTCAAGATGGTCCGCTACGAGGATCCCGAATACGAGATGCCGCCGAAGAACAAGCTGCCGGACGCCGACATTGCCATACTCGAGCAGTGGTTTGCCATGGGCGCCCCATACAATCCGGCCAGCGAAATCGCCGGTGCGGCAGACGAGCACCGGGGTTTCCAGATCACCGACGAGGACCGCGCCTGGTGGGCCTACAAGCCGGTCAGCGCTCCCGATGTCCCGGTCGTTGCCGATACGTCGTGGCCACGGGACGACATCGACCACTTCATCGCCGCCGGACTCGACGAGGCGGGCCTGGCACCGAACCCCGATGCCGATGCGCGTTCGTTCCTGCGCCGGGCGACCTACGACCTCACCGGACTCCCGCCCAGCTATGACGAGGCGGAGGCCTTCTCCATCGCCTGGCAGGAGAACCGGGACAAGGCAGTCGCCGAGCTGGTCGACCGCCTGCTGGCCTCTCAGGAATACGGGGAGAAATGGGCGCGTCACTGGCTCGACCTGGTGCGCTACGCCGAGACCAACGGCTTCGAACGTGACAACCCGAAACCGCACATCTGGAAATACCGCGATTACGTGGTGCGTGCCTTCAACCAGGACAAGCCCTACGATCGCTTCATCCTCGAGCAGTTAGCGGGCGATGAACTCGACGAGCCCACCCTCGATTCGCTGTCCGCCACCGGCTATCACCGGCTGATGCAATGGGACGACGAACCCGCCGACCGCCTGCAACACCGTTACGATGTACTCGACGACAACGTCTCGACCACCTCGCAGGTGTTCCTCGCCACTACCATCGGCTGCGCCCGCTGCCACGATCACAAGGCCGATCCCGTCTCGCAGAAGGACTACTACTCCTTCATGGCTTATTTCCACGGCATCACCGACTACCGCACCCAGGGAACTATCGTGCCGTTCCTCGAGGAAGAGGATCGTGCTCGCCTCGAGGCCGACCGCGACCGCGCAATCGCCGCCACCGATGCGCGCATGACGGAAATCGGTAAAGTCGCCGCGGCCGCTGCTGAGCGAGGTGCATTCACCATTCCCCGCCTCAAAGCCGGGAGGACACTGGTCGAGGATGCCCGCAAGACCGACGCAACCGGCGACTGGTGGTTTACCACCTCCGAACCTGCAGAAGATTGGCACACCGTCGGCTTCGCCAATGCCGGCTGGATGCATACAGGCCGGCCCGGATTCGGCGCGCCCGGCACGCCCAATGCCCGCATCAACACCGACTGGCGCACCGACAAGATCTGGCTCCGTACCCAGTTCAGGCTCGACGAGATACCCCAACAGGCCACTATCAGCCTCTACCACGATGAAGACTGCGAAATCTATCTCAATGGCCAGCTGATCATCACGCGCAACGGCTACGTGACCAATTACCAGAAAATCACGCTGGATGACGCGCAGCGCCGCCACCTGCAGACCGGCAAGAACACCATCGCCATTCACTGTCGCCAGACGATCGGTGGCCAGTTTATCGATCTCGGGCTGGCTGTCGGAGCAACAGGTGACGCAGCCATCGATTTTGAAAAGCTGCTGGTAAAAGCCAAGCCCGGATCCAAATTTCGCGCAGCCCTCCAACAGGAGTTCAGCAAAGACCTCGCCGGCGAGTACCAGCGCTTGCACCAGCGCCTGCTTCATCTGCGAAGTACTCCGGTCGGCGAGCCGATCAATGCGGTGACCGAGAACGGTAAAAGTCCCGCCTCACTGCATGTGCACATTCGTGGCTCCGCCCATGCCAAGGGCGATCCTGTCGATCCGCGCCCCCCGGAAGTGGCCGTTCCAGCTAAGGTTGCCGGGCAGGCCACCGAGATTCCCGCGTCGTATTCCAACGGAGAATCCTCGGGACGCCGCCGCGCGCTCGCCGAGTGGATCGCCTCGCCTGGCAATCCCCTCACCGCCCGCGTCATGGCCAACCGGGTCTGGCAACACCACTTCGGCAAGGGAATCTGTGCCAGCCCCAGCGATTTTGGACGTCTGGGCGAACAACCCACCCACCCGAAACTGCTCGATCACCTTGCTACCTCGCTGGTCGAGGACGGCTGGAGCCTGAAAGCGCTGCACCGCAGGATCATGAATTCCCGGGCCTACCGGATGAGTTCCGCAGGACGTAACGACGCCCTCGCCAGCGACCCGCAGAACAAGATGATCTGGCGGGTCGACATGCGCCGCCTGAGCGCTGAGGAACTGCGCGACTCGATCCTGCGCGCCTCCGGCCAGCTCAATCTCCAGGTCGGCGGCCACTGGGTGTTTCCGCCCCTGGCCAAGGAAGTGCTCGCCACTTCGTCGAAACCGGACTCCGCCTGGGGCATGTCGCCGCCAGAGCAACACGGGCGCCGCTCGCTCTACGTCCACGTCAAGCGCAGCCTCCGGCACCCGTTCCTTGCCGACTTCGACCAGGCGGACACCGACGTCGGGGTGGCCGCCCGCTTCGCCACTACCGTACCCACCCAGGCGCTTGGCATGCTCAACAGTGGCTTCGTCAACCGCCAGGCCGAAGCCTTCGCTGCCTCGCTCACCGGTGCTTCAACCACGGAAAAGATCCGCCACGCCTATCGCCACGTGCTCGCCCGCGACGCCAGCGTGGAGGAACTTTCCACTCTCGAACGACTTGCCGAAGAACTCGGCCTCGGCAGCGCCTGCCTGGTCATCCTCAATCTCAACGAGTTCGCTTACCTCGACTGAGCAAAAACCAGGTTCCAAATTCCAGGCACCAAAGGTCCAAACAAATTCCAAACCACAAAAAGACAAAACACGAATTCGTGAAAGCAAACGACCTCGAAGAGCGAACAGAGAAATTCGCTGCCGACTGCCGGGCGTGGATCAAGGCACTGCCGCGAAACCTCACGAACACCGAAGATGCCAGACAACTGACGCGCAGCAGCGGCTCGGTGGCCGCCAACTACATCGAAGGTAACGAGGCGCTCTCTAAAAAGGATTTTCTCATGCGCATCCGCATCGCCCGTAAAGAAGCCAAGGAATCCGGCCTCTGGATCCGCCTCATCGACACCGGCACCGACACCGCCCTTCGAAACGAAGCCACCCGCCTTAACGACGAAACCAAACCACTCCGCTCGATCTTGACCGCCATCCTCAAGAACAGCGGCTCAGCCTAGTTTGTAATTTGAAATCTGGAATCTGGAATTTGTTTGGACTTTGGCTTCTGGGACTTGGAATTTCCCAGGCTGCCCCAGAGCGCCCCAACATCATCCTCGTCTTCATTGACGACATGGGCTGGGGCGACTTCTCGTGCTTTGGCAACTCGGTTGCCTCCACCCCCAACATCGACCGCCTCGCTGCCGAGGGTGTTCGCTTCGAGCAGTTCTACGTCAACTCCCCGATCTGCTCGCCCTCCCGCGTCGCCATCTCGACCGGCCAGTACCCCCAACGTTGGAAGATTTCCTCCTTCCTTGCAAACCGGCACAAGAACGAACTCCGCGGTATGGCCCAATGGCTTGATCCCGCGGCTCCCATGCTGGCACGATCCCTGAAGGCCAGCGGATACGCTACCGGACACTTCGGCAAGTGGCACATGGGCGGCCAGCGCGATGTCGACGACGCCCCCCCGATCACCGACTACGGCTTCGATGTGTTCCTGACCAACTTCGAGGGCATGGGCCCGAAACTTCTGCCGCTCACCCTCAAGCCCGGACAGGATCCCGCCAATCCGGGCCGTATCTGGGCCGATGCCGAGCGCCTTGGCGAAGGCGTCCGCTGGATGCAGCGCTCCGAGATCACCGGCGGCTTCGTCGACGAGGCCATCGCGTTCGCCCGGGAGGCCGCCGCCAACGGCAAGCCATTCTATATCAACCTCTGGCCAGACGACGTCCACACGCCGCTCTGGCCACCCGTCGACAGTTGGGCCGACAATCCACAGGGCCTCTATAAATCTGTCCTCGAGGCGATGGACCGCCAGCTCGGGCCACTCTTCGAACTGGCCCGCAGCACGGAAAATCCCACGCTGATTCTCGCTTGCTCCGACAACGGACCCGAGGCCCGGCTCGGCTCAGCCGGACCGTTCCGCGGTTACAAGACCTTCCTCTACGAGGGCGGCATCCGCTCGTCCCTCGTCGCCTGGGGCCCGGGCATCCTCAAGGCGACGCCCGGAACCGTCGACACCACCAGTGTCTTCTCCGCCATCGACCTCGTTCCCACCCTGCTCGATCTCAGCAATACCCGTCACCCGGACGGTGCCAGCTTCGACGGTGAGTCGCTCGTCGGCACTCTCACCGGATCACACCCGTCTTCCCGGCAGGCCCCGATCCACTTCCGCCGCCCGCCCGACCGGGACTCCTTCTACGGCGTCGACAACCTTCCCGACCTCGCCACGCGCTCCGGCAAGTGGAAGCTGCTGTGTGAATACGACGGCTCCCGGCCGGAGCTCTACGACCTGCAGGCCGATCCCGGGGAAACCACCAACCTCGCCTCCGCGCAACCCGACGTTGTCGCCACCCTCACCACGCCGCTCCTCGCTTGGCACACTGCCCTCCCTGAGGACGCAGGAACAAACAGCTTCCTGCAACCAAATCGATAAATCCCCGAGCAGCTTCTCCTTAAAACAGTCTAAACCCAACACAGGACCATGACTCCATCCCACCGACAATTCTGCGGCCGCACCCGGCGCGAGACCCTCAAAACAATCGGCGGCGGTTTCGCCCACCTCGCGCTGGCAGGCCTGCTTGCCAGGGACAATGCCTTCGCGGCGGGCTCACAGCTGGTAGCCAACCCCCTGGCTCCCCGCCCGCCGATGCTCGTTCCGAAGGCCAAACGAGTCATTTTCCTGTTCATGTACGGGGGCCCGAGCCACATCGATACCTTCGACTACAAGCCGTCCATGTATGGCATGGATGGCAAGACCATCGAGGTGAAGACCTTCGGACGCGGGGGGCACAAGGACGGCGGCCGTATCGTGGAACCGCGCTGGAAGTTCAAACAATACGGCGAGTGCGGAAAATACGTCTCCGACCTGTTCCCCAATGTGGCCCGCCACGTCGACGACATCTGCTTCCTGCACAGCATGACGGCCGACTCGCCGATCCACGGCTCGGCCATGCTGATGATGAATGCCGGGTCGATCATCTCCGGCAAGCCCACTCTGGGATCATGGCTCAATTACGGGCTGGGCTCGGAAAACGAGAATCTCCCCGGCTACGTCGTCATGCTGGACAATACCGGCGGACCGATCTCGGGTGCGAAGAACTGGACCTCCGGCTACATGCCCGCCAGCTACGCCGGCACCGTGTTTCGCTCGCAGGGCGACCCGATCCTCAACCTCCGGCACGTCGACGGCATGAGTCCCGGCCAGCAGCGCACTCTGATCGATTCCCTCAACCACCTCAACCAGGGCCACCACGAGACCAGGCTCGATAACTCCAACCTCGCCGCCCGCATCGCCTCCTACGAGCTCGCCTTCAAGATGCAGGCCACCGCGCCCGAGGCGATCGATATCGACTCGGAATCGCAGGACACCAAGGACCTCTACGGCATGGGTGAAAGCCTCCCCACCGATGAGTTCGCCCGCAAGTGCCTGCTCGCACGACGCCTCGCCGAGCGCGATGTCCGCTTCATCCAGGTCTACTCGGGCGGCGCGCACAACGACCAGAACTGGGATGCCCACGGCGACCTTGAGAAAAATCACAATTACCATGCGGGACGCACTGACAAGCCGATCGCCGGTCTCCTGACCGACCTCAAGCGCCGCGGCATGCTGGATGAGACGCTGGTGGTCTGGGGCGGCGAGTTCGGACGCCAACCCACCGCGGAGTACAAGGAAGGCTCGGGCCGCGATCACAACGCCTACGGCTTCACCATGTGGATGGCCGGCGGCGGCGTCAAAGGCGGCTACTCCTTCGGCCAGACCGATGAACTCGGTTCGCGCGCGGTCGAGAACAAGCTCCACGTGCGCGATTTACACGCCACTATCCTGCACCTCATGGGATTGGACCCCAACCACCTTGCGTATTTCTACGGTGGACTCGACCAGAGGCTGGTAGGCGTAGAGGGAGCCGACCCGATTCATGAGATCATCGCTTGATGCTCCAAAGTGCAGAACGGTAGGAAAGTAGAGCGATTCGGGGTGGCGGGAAAGTCGCGGCGATGCGACACAACCCTGCGTATCGAATCCATGCCGGGATCGAGTCAGGAACGCTGCGCTCAACCCATAGATTGACTCTTGTAATCGCTGAGCTTCAATACATACTGATAGTAAATCAGGATTCCCTGACAGTTATGAAACCTAAACTATATTCTTCCCAAGCTGCCTGCTTGATGATCATTGCAGGAGTTACATTGAGTGTTTCATCGGCTCCCGCACAATCTCGCAGCGCCCAGCGGGGGCTCACCATCATTCCGGAAAAATATTCGGCCACACCCAATCATCCTGGGCGGGCGGCGGCCAATCCCAATGACCCGCGGCCAACCATTGATGAGACACTGCGTAATACCGGTCAAAAGATCGGAGGATTTTTCAAGCGCTTGGTCAAGCGTCCTCCCGCTGAACCTCAATCTGCACCCTCCCCTCAGTACCGCGTCATGCCGCCGGCTGCCGCCTACCGTCCCCCGGAACCATCCGCAGCATCATTCCGGCAACCTCAAGGTCAGCGACTTACCAACCCTTCCGGCATGCCAGTTGACACTGGAATGGTTGTTCGGAAAACAACCGCACACCCCGAGAGTTTTCCTCGCCCGAGGGAATCTTCCTGGGCATCGCCGACAGTAATCGCGCCTGCTACCAAACCGTCGGCACCGCGCAACCCGCAAGGGTCAGCAGCCAAACCGGTTGTGCAATCACCTCCTGAACCGGAAACGCTCTACCCGACCTCGCCAACAGCTTCCATCCAGCCAACACCCCAACCAGAGCAGCGCTCGCCAGCGGTGAGGAATCTGAAGAGTGAATCCGTTCCGGCAAAAACCGATGAGTCGATTGCTGCAACCAACAGTGTCACCCGAACTGCACCTGCCGTGGCCCCCCGAGAAGTGGTTGATACCGACAAGGCTGCCGCTCAACTTTCGAATCGGGTCACGGATGAAGCGGTAGAGCTCCCCCGAAAAAGGGCTCCACAACAGCCACAGCAAATCACTGCCTTTACTTCCGACGAGTGGTGGAATCGAGCGGATGCTCCGGCAGCCCAAGAGAAAACCGCTCCCCAGGAGCCGTCTCGGCAACCTGTCGCCACCGAAACCTCCGTCTCCCTGAAACCGACGGACAGCGCGTTATCTTCCCCTGCTGAACCCGAGCCCAAACCCGAGCCCAAACCCGAGCCCAAACCCGAGCCC
>JBDQJG010000032.1:0-21734 GCA_040263955.1 Verrucomicrobiales bacterium | reverse complement strand
CTCAACCTCCAGAACACAAACGGCAGAGTCACGGCATGCATCGTCAATCCATAAACTGCCGAGGGCACGGTCGCAGGTGGCAGGGTCACTTCCGGAGCCATCCCGCCTCCAACCGCAACCAGTGTCCCCACCGCGATTCCCAGCGTGCCATTCTGGACTCCGGACTCGATCGCGATCGTCGTCCCATCCGCCCTGCCGAGGCCGAGCAGCCGCGCGGTCAGCAGGCCAAGTCCCAATAACACCACATTAAGCAATACGAGGGCCGGCCCCAGCACTCCGATATTTGCCGAGAACACCTGCCAGTTTTTTGCCAGTGCTGCCACTACCACCAACACAAACAGCAGCACCCCGGCACGTGAGATGCCGGCTCCCGCTCGGGCTACAAAGCCCGGTGCCGACCGCGTCACCAGCATGCCCAGGCCCACCGGTAGGGCCGTGATCAAAAACATGGTCACGCCAAGGCCGAGAATATTCACTTCGGGTGCAGCCGCCCCGAGGAAATGCCCCGCTGACCATACTACCAGCAGGGGAACGGTGACGATCGAAACCAGGCTGGTAACCGCCGTCAGGGATATCGACAGCGGCGTGTTTCCGCGCGCGATCCGCGTCAACACATTGGTTGTCACTCCCCCGGGAGAAAACGCCAGAATCATCGTCCCGAAGGCCAACTCCGGAGGCAACGCGAAGGCCTTGGCTATCAGGAACCCCGCCAGCGGCAGCACCAGCAACTGATTGCAGAGCCCCGCCGCAAACGCCTTGGGAAATCGGACCACCCGCGCAAAATCCGCCCGTTTCAAGCCGAGGCCGAGAGAAAACATGATGAACGCCAGGACAAGCGGCAGAGCTACCTTGATCAACATGCTGGAAGGATACCCTGATGCATCCGCTTAGCCAAGCCGGGATCAGCCCTACCCGTCTTATGACACACAGACACAAGGGGCCACACTTGCAACTCAGCCATCCTGATGCTAATACTCCAATCAGCATCAGGAGAGACCCCTCGGGGTCCGGCAACCTGGCTTCTGGAGACGCCAAGGTGCTTAAGAGAGTGAGTGAAAATTTGCTCTCAACATGTGCGGAATCGGGTCTGACAGCCGATTCCGAATCCAACTCCAGCGGAAACCAAACGGCCCGGTCTGATGCGCTTTCGAGCATCCGTGACCAGGCCGTTTGTTTTTTCCGAGATCGCCTCCGGGCGATCCACCTCCTGGTGCGTTCACACCAGCAACCAAGCCCATAACGAACGCATCATGCAAAACGACATCAGACCTGCCGTCCGCGTCGACGGCAATAACCCACTCCACCACCTGTGGAACAACCACGGTACATGGTGGTGCCACCTCACTCTGCACTACGCCGACGGCACTGCCGAGAGAAAACGCTTCTCGCTCAAGACCAATGACCCCGGGAAGGCTTGCCGTCGACGCGACGCGATTCTTTCAGCCCTCAGCGCGCGAACCGGATCTCCCTGTTAGACAGCCGCTTTCAGATACTCGGTAAAGAGGCCGCCAAGCTGCCAAATCTCATCCCGCGACGATGTTCCGATCGTGCTTGCCATCCGCACGCAGCAAGCGCACCACCTGCCGGAGGCGGCGGCGCAAGGTCTCGGCGCTGGCGTCACCCGCCGGACCGTAGCGGATCTGCGCATGCTCCGCGGCAAAACTCCTCGCCGCACGCGCGACAGGTTCCGGCAGCCGCCCGGCCACCCGCTCCACGTAACAGTTGAGTGGCTCCCAATCCGGTCGGGAACCACCTGCCGGCTTGAGAACCCGACAAAATTGTTGTGCCATCTTGCGCACCGGGTCACTCGCCCGTTTCCGGTGCAGCAACAACCCGGCAAGGATCGCCACGAACACCGCGCCGACGGCAGCCATGGCAGCTGTCGACCAGAGCAATTCCTGACCCTCCGAGACTCCCATTTCCCGCATCATCCCACGCTGCATGCCCCGGTCATAGTCCATTACCAGGAGCACCCACTGGTAATCGAGATTATCCCAGCGGTCCCGGAGGCTGAGAACCAGTTCACGCCACCATTTCCAGGCACTTGCCGTCACCAGTTGATCCCCGGAAGCACCCCGGCTTTCACCCCCCAGCTCGACAAACCCGCGCATACCCCGCTGCAGGCGAACCGGTGCCACCACGCTGGTCGGATCAATGCGCACCCACCCTTCCTGCGGGATCCACACTTCCACCCAGGCATGCGCGTCATTCTGCCTGACCTGGATGTAGCCGCCATGCCGGTTGACCTCGCCTCCCTGGTAACCGATCACCAACCGGCTCGGCACCCCCGCCAGCCGCATGAGGGTGGCAAACGTTGCGGCAAAGTGTTCGCAGAATCCCTTCCGCCGCTCGAAAAAGAACTCCGCGAGCGGATCCCCGGAAGCATACTCACCGGGCTCCAGCGTGTAGGTGAATCCCCCCGCAAAAGCCTGCATGATGGCACCTGCGATCGCCTGCGCGTCATCCCCGTGAGCGCTCTTCAACGCCGCCACATAGGCCCTTACCCGAGCATCCGGCTCATAGTCGACCCGCCGGGCCCGTGCCAATGTCGCCTCGAAATCAATCCGCGGCACCCGCTCCATGCTGGATGCCACCTCATATTGTTTCGAGCGCGTCACTGCACGACCGTCCTCGAAGGTTTGGGTGGCAAACATCACGTCGTAGGTGGAAATCGCCACCGGTCGATCCAGTGCAAAGAGCCACTTCTGGTTGTGCGGCTCGAGCGTAATCCTCTGGCGGAGCACCGGGGCGCTCGCTCGCACCAGCTGCGGCGCAGCCCGCTCCTGCCTGCCCCGGCTCCACGCCATGCCCCGGCAATCGAGCAACACCAACCCGCGCCAGTAGCGCTCTACCGGGGGCGGGTTCTCTCCCTCAAGCATGGCGCGGAACGCCACATCCTGCGATTCGGTCACCCGCCGCACACTTCCCGGATACACCTGGTCGGAAATACCTGTTGTGCCCACTTTGCTGCTGCTGGCTTGCGCGAAATACCCGGGCATGCGCGGGAAAAACACGAACAACACCACCGTGAGAGGCAGCGCCAGAACCATCATCCTGCAGGTCGCGAAGATCGCCTGACGCCAGTGCATCGGCTGCCACCTGCCGCCACTGACCTGCAGGGCGCCGGCAAGCAGACAGGTCGCCGGCAGCAGTGAATACAGGGTGGTTGCCAGCGAACCCTCGTAGAAGCAGAAGCTCAGGATAAGGAAGAAGCCAATGAACATGGCGATGAGAAAATCCCGGCGCGTCCGCATCTCGAGCAGTTTCAGGCCCACCAAAACCGTGAGCATTCCGACCGTCGCGTCCGTATCGATGCTCAGTCCGTGAGTAGACAGAACCACCCCGATACCAACGCCGAGGGCCGCCCGGCGTACCCCCTCGGAGGGCAGCGCGCGCTGGTGCCACGCAAGAACCACCCGCCAGCCCGTCAATACCACTGCCCACAACCCCAACCAGAACGGCAGGATGAACATCAACGGCGCGGCAGCCAGCGTGATTCCGAATCCCAGCCAGACCATCGGTCGCGGCCCGAGCCACTGCGCAGCCTGCACTCCCTGCTTCATCCTGAGACTTCCCCTGTTTGTGGCCAGAGCGCCAGCGCCCGCAATGCCGCCCGTCGGTGCGCCTCTCCAGCACTTGTTCCCATGCCGGCCGGCAGGTCGATTCCCGGCACCCGCAGCGCGAACGCCAAGCCACGGCGCTCGCATTCATCCACCCAGGCTGCCACCTGCCGCAATTTCGCTTCCTCTTCTACCACCGTGACCCGCGCCCAATCCAGCACCACCTCGTTGTTTGCCTCGCCCTCGAATTCCTTTACCAGCCATGGCTGGCCGCGTGCCACCGCCTTCCAGTCGACATGGCGTCCGGAATCACCATCGCGGTAACTCCGCCATCCGGCGAAATCATCCCCCGTGCTACGCACCTTCCCCTGGCCCTCTCCCGAAACCGAGGGCACAACCGGCAGCGGCTGCTTCCCCGAGCGTGCCGGATACACCAGGACCGGCTGCGCCCGTCTTAAGCGCCGCTCCCAGCGCACCAGGCCGAGCGGATAAATCGAGCTGACGAGCAATTCACCGATCACGTGCCGGCCACGCGGAAGCATCCCGGTCGTCACATGGACTGCCTGCTCTCCGACCGGCAGTTGGTCGAGCTCGAGTTGCACGAAGGCACCCGGTGCCACTTCCGCCAGCGGGCGCAGGTGGATGCCGAACGAGCCTCGACTCGATCCGTTGCCCACCGCCAACCGAAGCTGCAACGGCTCATCGGCGTGCCCTTCGCTGACTCCGCAGCAACGCACGGTTACCGCGCTGACGTTGCGGTATCCGACGATCAGGGAAACCACCCCGATCGACGCGAGAAAAAAACAAAACAGGTAAGCCACGCTGTTCTGCTGGCTGGCACCGGCATACCAGAAACCAAGCAGCACGAGCAAATACACCAGCAGCGACCCGGCAGGCCGCATGCGGGTGATCTGCTCTCCTGCACCTTTCGCCGGGGTCTTTTCCGGGGAGCTCACACCGGCACCTCCACCGACTCGATCAGGCGGGTCACCTGGTCCTCTCCACCGTGGCCTCCGAGTCGATGTCCCATCACCGGCGGGGCCAGTTGCTGCAGGTCCTCCGGCCACACCACGTCACGACCGGAGAGGTGTGCCCACGCACGAGCCGCACGCAGGCATGCCAGGCCGGCACGGGGCGAAAGACCTCCATTGCCGATCTCGCGGCTCGCCTCCAGAAGGTCCTGCAGATAATCGAGCAGCTGGTCGCTGACGTGTACTCTCTCCACAGCCTGCTGCAGGTCGCGCAGACTTGGCGCATCAAACACTGCGCCGAGTTCGTCGAGCAACACGCGGCGGCGCACCCCGGTAAGCACCTCTCGCTCGCTGGCGCGATCCGGGTATCCCAACGAGATACGCATCATAAACCGATCGAGCTGGGATTCGGGCAGCGGAAACGTTCCGATCTGCTCACGCGGGTTCTGCGTGGCAATGACAAAAAACGGCTCCGGCAGCGCATGGGTTTTGCCGTCCACGGAAACCTGGTGCTCTTCCATCACCTCGAGTAACGCGCTCTGGGTTTTCGGCGTGGCCCGATTGATTTCGTCGATCAGGACCACCCCGGAGAAGATCGGCCCGGGATGGAACACGAAACGCCCCTCCTTGGTGTCATAAATCGAATTGCCCAGAATATCTGCGGGCAGCAGGTCGCTGGTGAACTGGATGCGCTGGAAGGAAAGGCCCGAAGAACGGGCCAATGCCTGCGACAGGGTGGTCTTGCCCACCCCGGGAATGTCCTCGATCAGGAGATGTCCACGCGCCAGCAGACAGGTCACCGCCAGCTTGATGGCCTCGGACTTGCCGACGATGACTTCGTTGATCTGCTCGCTGAGTTGCTCGATTCTCGATTGCACGCGGCTACGTAGCCGCATTTTTCAAAAAAGGCCAAGGCGGAATGCCGGCACCGCAGAACGCCGTGTCTCTACCTGCCTGCGGCAGCAACGAAACCACGCCTGCGCTTTGCTGCACCAGAACCGGAACCGCTCCGGGAGGACCTGCGACCACCGCCACCGCCTCCCCGCGAACTGCCGCGACCATTGCGGCGGGCGTCCTCTGCACCATCGGCTTCATTGGTGCGAAATCCGTTGATTTCCTGCACCGGGATGTCGCGGTTGAGAAGACGCTCGATATCGCGCAGCAATCCACGTTCATCCGCACTGACCAGCGAGTGCGCCGCGCCCTCCTCACCGGCACGACCCGTGCGGCCGATACGGTGGACGTAATCCTCGGGGACATTCGGCAACTCGAAATTCACCACGTGCGGCAGACGGCTGATATCCAGTCCCCGCGAAGCGACGTCGGTGGCCACCAGGACCCGCACCTCGCCTCCCTTGAAGCCTGCCAGCGCCCGAGTGCGGGCACTCTGGCTCTTGTTGCCGTGGATTGCCGAAGAGGAAATCCCCGCGCTAGCAAGTTGCTTGGCCAGGCGGTTTGCCCCGTGCTTGGTCCGAGTGAATACCAGAACCTGGTTCCAGTTACCCTTCTTGATGAGCTCGATAAGCAGTGCCGGCTTGTCGGCCTTCGCCACCGGATGAACGAACTGCTCCACCTTTTCGGCAGCCGTATTGCGACGTGCCACCTCGATCAGCGCAGGATCCTGAAGGATTCCGCTGGAGAGCTTCCTGATCTCTTCCGAGTAGGTCGCCGAAAAGAGCAGATTCTGGCGGCGCTGCGGAAGCAGTTTCATGATCCGTCGAATATCGTGGATGAAGCCCATGTCGAGCATACGATCGGCCTCATCGAGGATGAGCACCTCGATGCGGGACAGATCGACCGTCTGCTGGTTGGCATGGTCGAGCAGGCGTCCGGGCGTAGCCACCAGGATATCCACGCCGCGGCTCAACGCGCCGATCTGCGGATGGATACCGACGCCGCCGAAGACGATCGTCGAGCGCAGCGCCAGCCCCTTTCCATAAGTGGCGACACTCTCACCCACCTGGGCCGCGAGTTCACGGGTCGGGGTGAGCACGAGCGCCCGCGGCTCACGGCGGCGTTTTTCGCCACCGGATGCGGCGAGACGCTGCAGCAACGGGAGGGTGAAGGCCGCGGTCTTGCCGGTGCCGGTCTGGGATCCCCCGAGGACATCGCGACCCTCGAGGATCAGCGGGATGGCCTGCGATTGGATCGGAGTGGGTTGCGTGTAACCGTTGGCGGCCACCGCGTCGAGGAGTTCGGCGCAGAGGCCGAGTTGTTCAAATGACATAAGATTCGTTTCGTATTGAAGTTTTGATTCTGATCAGATCACCGGGGGGCGATAACAGTGCCGACGGCAGGGCACGATCGAGCCCCGAACAGGTCTGCGGGTAGCAGCATTACGGGATCCGGCGTGTTGACCGACAGCGATCTCTCGCCTCTTCAGTTAGCGGGATGACATTGAAGAGCAGTCAGCTTCTTCCCCCGGTTCTGGGAGGCGCGCCGGACCAGCTTGGTGCGGTGGGCGCCTCAGCCCGAGCAGCATCGCCCGGACTTGACGCCCCGATACACGGTGCGGATCGCCCACTTGTCAACAGATGCTTTGGGCGGCAGCAAATGCGCTCTTCACTCATGGCTCCTGTTTTACCTTGCCGCCCGTGAGCGTGTCCGCCAACGGATCACCCATGGTCACACCACCGCGTATCGCGCTGCCAATGACATGCCAGATCTGCTGCCTGTTGCTCTCTGCTTAAAGAAAATTCTGTTTCACTGCCGCTGTCGCGTGCCCCGCAACCGGTGTATCCAGGCAGTGCCATACCTTGCCGCGGATCATGGTCGCTCGCAGTAACGTCCCCGGGGCAGCCGGCCGTCGCAGACATCGGATAAGCGCGCCTCGCCATGGCCGCCGCGCGTAATACATCAACACACCACGCATATGGAACCCAACCATCTCATCACAAAATACAAGCAACACGTGCTCGAGGAGGGAGCCCCTCCGGCTTCCGTTTTCAAGTTCTCGAAAGGCCTCGGTGTTTCAGAACGGCAGTTTTTCGATCACTTTGCCTCCTTCGAGGCGCTCGAAGCCTCTATCTGGCAGCAGCTCGTCGCCGACACGATCACTGCGATCCGCGCGGGCAAGGAATGGCAGGGATTCACCGCACAACAGAAGCTGCTGACCTTCTACTACGCATTTTTCGAAAACGCACTCGATGAACGGTCCTTGCTGCTGCTGCGATTTCCCCGCTGGAAATGCGCGCAATCTTCGTCCTCACAACTCGGGGCGATGAAACGCGAATTCAATGCGTTCGCCGCGGAACTGATCACCGAAGGCACGGAGAACAACGAGGTTGCCTGCCGGGGCAAAATCAATCACACCTACCCCACCGCGCTGTTCGGCCATTTTCTCTCCGCCATCGAGTTCAACCTCACCGATGACAGTCCGCGGTTCGAGCGCACCGATGCCTTCATCGAAAAATCCGTCCGTCTCGCTTTCGACCTGATCACCAGCAACGCTCTCGAATCCGCTTTCGACCTGGTCCGCTTCCTCACTGGTCGGCACTGGGAAAAGAACACAGACACAGCGTCATGATCGATGAGCAAGAGACGATCGCCTCAGGCAAAGTCACGCGGGTGGCAGCCCTTGCCGGTGCCGGCGCGAGGGTAGGCATCAACTATTTGAAACACTACGGCCGGCGGGCCGTGGGTGGCAGCCGCGAGAAAACCCACCTGCACGAGGCCAATGCCCGCACCGTGTATGACACCTTCAGTCGACTCAAGGGCGGGCCACTGAAAATGGCGCAGATGCTCAGCATCGACAAAAACATGCTGCCCGATGCCTACCGCGCGCAATTCGCCCAGGCCCAGTATTCTGCACCGACCCTCTCGTATCCACTCGTGGTGCGCACCTTCCGCCGCGACATGGGCAAAAGCCCGACCGACATCTTCGATACGTTCTCGCAGAGCGCCCTCCACGGCGCCTCCATCGGGCAGGTACACCGCGCCACCATCGGCGACCACACCTTTGCCGTGAAAGTGCAATACCCGGGTGTAGCAGACAGTCTCAGCAGCGACCTTGCCGTGGTGAAGCCCGTGGCTCTGCAGATGCTGGGCCTCAAGGAAAAGGAGGTAGAGCCCTACTTCCTCGAGGTAAAGGAACGACTGCTTGAGGAAACCGATTATACCAGGGAACTGGAAACCTCGATTTCCCTCTCGCAAAAAACCCGGGGAATCCCGGGAATTCGCTTTCCCCGCTACTACCCGGAATATTCAAGCTCCCGGGTAATCACCATGGACTGGATCGATGGCAAGCCACTCGATCGGTTTGCACAATCCACGGCCCGGCAGGATCAAAAAAACGCCGTCGCTCAGGCGATCTGGGATTGCTACCACTTCCAGATCCATTGTTTGAAACAGTTTCACGCCGACCCTCACCCCGGGAACTTCCTGGTCACCGCAGACAACGATGTTGTGGTGCTCGATTTCGGTTGCACCAAGCGCATCGGCAGTGCGTTTCATCGCGACTACTTCGAATTTCTCGATCCGGAAATCCTCACCGACCGGAAACGCTTCGAGGCCGGCCTGCGGCGACTGGGGCTCCTGACCGACTCGGACAGCGAGCGGCACCGGGCAATCATCATCGAAAATGCCCTGGTCGGGGCCGAACTCCTCGGTCGGCCCTTCGCCGCAGGAAACTTCGACTTCGGTGACACGGATTACATGGCCAGCATTTTCGCTCTGGGTGAGGCCCAGCAACGCAACCCGGACCTGAAGGAGATCCGCTCCGCCCGCGGGTCGGTAGACGCCATCTACCTCAACCGCGCCTACTTCGGTCTCTATTCACTGATGGGCAGTCTGCGAGCACAGATCACCACCAGCCGGAAGGTCAGTTGATCTTCCCTGCTGACTTCCCGACTCCCCGGCATACCGTCAACCAGGATGTCTGCCGAACTGCCTACAGGTGAACTCACCGGAAAACTCTGGCAACGCCTGCGCCCTTATCGCAGGCGGCTCGGCGGCTCGTTGGGCCTGCTGGTGTTTGCCGTTCCGCTGATCAACTTTCACCCGCTGGTCTGGGGAATCGTGGCCGACAAGCTGATTGCCCGATCCCTGACACCTGCCGACCTGCTTCTGTGGCTGGGCATCATGTTCGGCACCTACATCGTGGGAATTGCCGCCAACGCATGGCACAGCTACCTGCTCGAAAAGACCGGCCAGGCATTCGTGCGAGACATCCGCTCCGACCTGTTCAGGAAATTCGAGGCCCAATCACTGGCCTATCACCGTGACAACAGCACCGGTGAACTGGTCACCCGCATCACCAGCGATGTCGATGCCATGGAACAAAGCGTCCTGCAGGGCCTTACCGGATTGGTCGAAGAGGTAGTGACCTTCATCGTCGTGGCCGGCATGGTGCTGTGGATCAGCCCGGTTGTCGGCTCGCTGTCGATCCTGCCGCTGGCCTTCGCGTTCCTGTTCATTCGCATCTACAACCGCAAAGTGAAAACGATATACGCCGGCGTGCGCAAGCGCCTCGGCAATATCGGCTCTTTCGTGCAGGACCGCCTCGCCGGAATTCAGGTCACCCAGTCCTTCGTGCGCGAACCGCACGAGCAGGCCACATTCGATGATCGCTCCGACCAGTATTACCAGGCCAGCGTTCGCGCCAGCCGCCTGCGCAACACCTACTTCCCGGTGGTCTCACTTTTCGGCTTCATCAACAACCTGGTGATGCTCGGGGTCGGAGGCTGGCTGATTATGAGCGGCAGCCAGGCCTTCACCGTAGGGGCGCTGCTGGCATTTCGCGGATTCTGGTGGCGCCTGCAGAGCCCGATTCGAACCATCGCCCAGACCAGTGACATTCTACAGAAAGCTCGCGCCGCCGCCCAGCGGATCATGGAATTGCTCGAGGCACCGGTATGCGTGGCGGACTCCCCCAATGCGATCTCCCTGGAAGCGGTTCGTGGCTCGATCGAATTCCGCCACGTCAACTTCCGCTATCCGGACGGGGAAACAGTCCTCGAGGATATTTCCTTCAAGATCGCGCCCGGAGAGTTTGTCGCAATCGCCGGCAGCAGCGGCTCCGGAAAAAGCACCCTGCTCAATCTTGTGCCTCGATTCTATGATGTCACGGCCGGCACCGTGCTGATCGACGGGGTGGCCGTCCGGGATCTCAGCCTCTCCAGCTTGCGCGGCACAATCGGGCTTGTCGGGCAGGAAAACTACCTCTTCGATGGTACTGTGGAAGCAAACCTCACCTACGGTGTGCCGGATGCCGACACAGAAACGATACGTGCCGCCGCGGAAGCAGCCAATGCCCACCGTTTCATCTCAGAACTTCCCGCGCACTACCAGACCCGGGTCGGCCAGAACGGCGTCAAGCTCTCCGGCGGACAACGCCAGCGCCTCAGCCTCGCCCGGGCCCTGCTCAAGCAGCCGAAGATTCTCCTGCTCGACGAGCCCACCGCATCCGTCGAACCCGAGAGCGAGTCCCTCATTCACCAGGCGATCCGCCAGCGCGCCCGATCCGGATCCGGCACCACGATCCTCGCCACACACCACGTCGACCTGCTGCGCAAGGCACCGCGCATCCTGTTCTTTTCTGCCGGCCGCCTTGCGGGCGATGCCACGCACGAAACCCTGCTTGCCACCTGCCCGGATTACCTGGAGGCCTACCACGGATGGGAGCTGAGCGAAAACCTGCTCGCATGACTCTTCTCTCCGACTGAACGGACACATGAGACCCAGCTGCGTGGCCACGCATTTCCTTGCCTCGCACTAAGCAATCACGTCCTTGACCACGTGGCCGTGGACGTCGGTGAGGCGGAAGCGGCGGCCCTGGAAGCGGTAGGTCAGGCGCTCGTGGTCGATGCCGAGCAGGTGCAGGACCGTGGCCTGGAAGTCGTGCACGTGCACCGGGTTCTCAACGACGTTGTAGCCGTAGTCGTCGGTCCTGCCATACTCGAAACCACCCTTCACCCCGCCGCCGGCCATCCACAGGGAGAAGGCCGCGCCGTGGTGGTCACGACCATGGCTCTTCGGATCGGTGATGTCCCCCTGGCCAAACGGTGTGCGGCCGAACTCGCCCCCCCAGATGACGAGGGTATCTTCCAGCATGCCGCGCTGCTCGAGGTCCTTGACCAGCGCGGCCGAGGGCTGGTCGGTGTCCTTGCACTGGGTCTCCAGCTGGAAAGTGATGTTACGGTGCTGATCCCACCCGGCGTGCATCAGCTGGATGAACTTGACCCCCCGCTCGGCCATGCGGCGGGCCAACAGGCAGTTCCTGGCAAACGAGCCCGGACGCTCGACATCGGGGCCATACATGGCGAGCACATGGCGCGGCTCCTTGGAGAGATCGGTCAGCTCGGGCACTGAGGCCTGCATGCGATAGGCCATCTCGTACTGCGAAATCCGCGTCTGGATTTCAGGATCGCCGACCTCCTCGTGGAAGCGCCGGTTGAGCGCGTTGATATCGTCGATCACCCGCTTCTTCATGCCGCGCTTCAAGCCCTTGGGGTCGCTCAGGTAGAGCACCGGATCGCCCTGGCTGCGGAACTTCACCCCCTGGTATTTGGTCGGGATGAAGCCGCTGCCCCAGTAATAGTCGTAGAAGAGCTGGCCGCAGGAATTCTCCCGGTCGCGGCTGAGCATGACCATGAAGCTCGGCAGGTTGTCGCTCACCGAGCCCAGGCCATAGGTTGTCCATGCGCCCATGCTGGGGCGGCCGGGAAGCTGGTGACCGGTAAGGAAAAAGGTTACGCCCGGCGCGTGGTTGACCGCCTCGGTGTGCATCGACTTGATCACCGCGATCTTGTCGGAGATCTCCCGCGTGTAGGGAATCAAGTCGGACATCAGCATGCCCGATACCGGGTCACGGCGGAAGTCCTTCTGCGGCTTCAGCACCGGGAAAGACCTCTGCCTCGAGGTCATCGTGCTCAGGCGCACGCCCGCGCGCACCGAGTCGGGAATCTCCTCGCCGACATGGGAGAACAAGTAGGGCTTGTGGTCGAAGAGATCGACGTGGCTCGGCCCACCGCTCTGCATCAGGTAGATGACGCGCTTGGCCCTGGCCACGTGGTGGGCGAGCTGGCTTGGGGGCATTGATCCGGTGACCGCACCGGCGTCCCTGCCCAGCAGGCTCGAGAGCGCGGCCGCACCGAGGCCCTGGGCGCCCCGGGAGAACAGCTGGCGGCGGGTAGAAAGCTTGTGAAAATCCATGGTGTTTGGGTGGTTACGTTCGGGCGCGGGGCTTCAGTTCCGGTTCAGCGTCTCGTCGAGGTTCAGGAGCACCTGCGCAGTGCGGGTAAAGGCGGCCAGCCTGGGAGCATCGCTGAGAGCGTAGGACTGCGTCGCCTCGGGGTCGACCTGGAACTCCTCAAGCGAACTCACGAAGCCGTCTTCCAGCACTGCAAGCTCGGCGCTGTCGGGCGGCCGCCCGGTGGCCAGCTCGAAGCCGAAGGCCAACGACTGTCCGGGGTCCTCGGAAGCTGCAGCCATGCGCGCACCCAACCCGCGGGCTGCCTCGACGAAGGTGACGTCATTGAGCATGGTCAGTGCCTGCAGCGGCGTGTTGGTGATCGAGGACTTCACCGTGCATACCTGCCGGGTCGCCGAATCGAACATGTTCGGCGGCGGGCTGGTGCGCCGCCAGAAGGTGTAGAGGCTGCGCCGGTACAGGTGCTCCGGGCTGTCCACGTGGGGATAGTGAATCTGGCTGAAGGAGAACTCCTTCCATAATCCCTCCGGCTGGTGGGGGTAGACAGGCGGCCCACCGACCTCCAGCCGCAGCAGGCCGCCGGCCGCCAGCGCCTGGTCACGCAGCAACATGGCGGGCAGGCGATAACGGCTCGCCCTTGCCAGCAGCCGGTTCTCTGGGTCGGCCTCCAGCTGCTCCGGGGTCACCGTGGAACCCTGTTGGTAGGTATCGGAAGTCACCAGCAACCTGACGAGGTGCTTCACATCCCAACCCGATTCGATAAACTCCACGGCCAGCCAGTCGAGCAGTTCCGGGTGGCTCGGCAATTCCCCCTGCACGCCGAAATCCTCGGCGGTCTTCACCAGGCCGATCCCGAAGAACTGCTGCCAGAACCGGTTGACGACCACGCGCGCAACCAGCGGGTTCTCCCTAGAGACCATCCAGTTGGCCAGGCCGAGGCGGTTGCGCGGGGCGTCCGCGGGCAATCCCGGCAGGAAGGCTGGCGTTCCAGCGCCGACCTCCTCGGTCGGCGAGAGGTAGTTGCCGCGCTCCAGGATATGGGTCTTGCGGATACCCTGCTGGTCCTGCATGACCATGATGTCCGGGAACTGCTTGTCGAGCGCGGCGATTCTCTTGTCGAGCGCGGCGACGGCCTTCTCCTTCGCCTTGATGTCAGGAAAAGCCGCCTTGCGCGCCGCGGCGAGCTCCGCGGGCTCCTCGCCTTCCCGAACCGCCACCGGCAGGAGGAGGTAATTGGCCAAGGTATCTTTTTCCGGCAGGGGGTGCTCGGAATCCCGGGCCGCGCTCAGCCGGAAGCGCCCGATGTTGTGGGACTCGTGCTGGCTGTCATGGCGCAGGGTGACCTGCAGCTCCTGTCCCGGGGCCACCGCCAGCGCCTCCTGCAAGGTGAAGGTGGCCACCTCGGGTTTGACGACCGGTTTCGCGCGATGCACCGCCCAACCGGTCTTCGGATTGCCATCGAAGGTATTGCC
Source organism: Verrucomicrobiales bacterium (assembly GCA_040263955.1). Lineage (GTDB taxonomy): Bacteria > Verrucomicrobiota > Verrucomicrobiia > Verrucomicrobiales > DEV007 > CALSSN01. The sequence continues at coordinate 7,582 of JBDQJG010000032.1, read as the reverse complement.
GATGGGGAATCTGCGCTGCTCGTAGCTGGCCTGGGCAGAGCCGATGGCCACCGGCTGACCAGCGTGGACGATCTCGATCTCGGTCAGCACGAAGTTGCCACTGTCGGAGCGGGCCAGCCCCTTGCCTTCATTGGTGTGGCTCGGATGCTGCAGCGGGAGCAGGCGCAGGTGGCGGATGGTCTCGAATCCCTCCGGGACCTTGTAGGTAACCGTGTAGGTATCGTTGAAAGGGTTGGGGCCCTCTGCGTAAATCGCCTGCGAATCGTCCACTTTCAGGCGCTGGTTCTCGGCCTCAAAAGCAACCGGCTCGAGGTCCACGAAGCGGATGTCGCAACCCTGCTCGGCGAGGACTTTTGCCTCGAAGTCCGCCATCACGGGCAGGGCTTGCTTCGCCTTGTCCCGCTGCGCCTCCAGCCGGGCGCGCTCCTTCTCCAGCGCCTCATCAGGCAGACGCAGGAACGGCCGGCCAACCTCGACAGTGCTCTTGCCGCCAAGCTGACTCTGGTTACCCACACGCTTGTCGACCACCCCCGACTCCGGCACACTGTTAAAGAAAGCGAAAAACTCGAAGTAATCGCGGTGGGTGATGGGGTCATACTTGTGGCTGTGACATTGCGCACAGGCCATAGTCAGGCCCAGCCAGGTGGTCGCCGTGGTATCGACGCGGTCGACCACGTAGTTGATCCGCTGCTCTTCGGGAATGGCACCGCCCTCGCCGTTGAGCATGTGGTTGCGGTTGAAGGCGGTGGCAATCAGCTGGTCGGTGGTCGGATTCGGCAGCAGGTCACCGGCAAGCTGCTCGATGGTGAACCGGTCGAAGGGCATGTTGTCATTGAAGGCCTGCACCACCCAGTCGCGCCACGGCCACTGGTTGCGATTGCCGTCCTTCTGGAAGCCATTGGAATCCGCATAGCGCGCCGCATCCAGCCACGCCAGAGACATCCGCTCGCCGTAATGCGAAGATGCCAGAAGCTCTTCGACGCGGGCGCTTACCGCCGCATCCGGATCGGACTCGAATGCCGCCACGAATGCCGAGAGCTCCTTCCCGGAAGGCGGCAGGCCGACCAGGTCGAGGTGCAGCCGGCGGGCCAGGGTGCGCGCGCCGGCGCGGGGTGACTGCGGCAGACTCTCCTGTGCCAATCGTTCCTGCACAAAGGCGTCGACCGGGTTGGTCGCTGCTCCGACCTCTGCGTCCACCACGTCCGGCACCGCCGGCCGCTCGATGCGCTTGAAGGCCCAGTGCGTATCGTAACGGGCACCCGAATCGATCCAACGGCGCAGGATCTCCTTGTCCGCTTCGCTCAGCGTGCGGTGGGACTTGACCGGCGGCATGGGGTCGCCGGAATCGGTGATACGTGCCCACAGCTCCGAGGCCTGGTGATCACCGGGCACGATCGCCGCGTATCCGCCGAGGTCGCGGGTCGCACCCTCGAAGGTGTCGAGCCGGAGGTCGGCCTCGCGCGTCTTGTCGTCCGTGCCGTGGCAGAAGCTGCAGTTCTCGCTCAAGATCGGCCGGACGTGGTGGTTGAAGGAAATCTCCTCCGGCGCCGAGACATGCACGCCCGATCCCTCGCCTCCGCGCGGGTTGCGAGAATTGGCCAGCGCAGCGGCACCGGCAAGCGCCACGCCTTCATCACTCGGGTCATCCAGCGAAAGGCCGGCCCGCCGAAGCGCTGCGGGTGCCGGCTGTGGCGGCGACGCGACCCGCCCTGCAGAGGGCTCCTCCGCCGGCGCGGACGCAGGTTCATCACCACCCAACACCACATCCGACCGCTCCACGTCGGAGAACGGCGACGAATAGACAACAATCGCCAGCAACCCGGCTGCCGCTGCCGCCACTGCACCGCTCCACAGCGGCAGACGCGCGCGTTTGCGCTGCATCACAGGCTCGGGCATCCTGAGCACGTTCACCGGCGGACGCTCGATTCCGCCGGACGCCAATTCCCGCGCGGAAATCCCGCCAAGGTCCGATGCCAGGAAACAATGGTCATGGAACTCGGCCTCGAGTTCCGGGTGCTCGGTCAGGATGCTCCATAAACGTTCGCGCTCCCATGCCGTCAACTCGCGCTCATGCAGCGCGGCGAGGATCGAATCGAAATCGTGACGGTATTCTTTCTTTGGCATCAGGATGATTGTCAGGCACTAGGCCGGAACACGCCTGCGGATACAGGCGAGCAGGGCCGACTTGATGCGGAAGATTTTCTGCGCCATGGCGTTGCGGGTCATGCCCACCTCGCTGCTGAGTTGCTCCAGGGAGACCCCGTCCTGCAGGCGGCGCAGTAGCAGCTCGCGGTCGTCCTCGGGCAGGCGCCCAAGGCAGTGCACCATGGCCTCCCGGCGGGGAGCCGAGGCCGCGGCAGCCGCACGAGGATACTCGGCAAGGCGCTCGAAGGTCGCATCCAGGGGAAACTCCATGCCGACCCGGCGCGCCTCCTTCCGGCGGTGGTTCTGCGCCTGGTAAAAGGCGATCCGGAATGCCCAGGCACGGAAATTCCCGGCCGGATCGAATTCCGCGCGCTTGCGCCAGAGGATGACTGCCGTCTCCTGCGCCAGGTCCTCGGCAGCACTCAAGCTCGCCGTCAGGCTGAGGAGATAATCACGGATCTCCGGCCGAAACCTTTCCAACAAGCCCTCGAAATCGGCGGGATTTTCATTCTCTTTCGACAAAGCGTCCACAACAGGGTTTCCTAGTATCGTCTCCCGAGGCCCACTTATTACCAAAAAATCACGAAAAAATCCGCCGACCGAAGCCGCGTTCATCTCCCATCGCACCGTTGACTCGCTCGTGATTGATTCCCTCGCACCCCATGCTCGCTCATCCTTTGGGCCTTGTTTTACTCAGTCCATCTCTGCTCCCGCCAGTCGCTTCGATTCACACTCATTTGCCCTTCGGGCTGCGCTTGCAGCGCAGTCCATCTCCGATCACCCCGCTTCCTCCGGTTCCGAAATCTTGAATCTTGATTCTTGAAACCGGCGACCCCGCGGCCCCCCTTCGCCACTTGATCCTTCCAACTTCAAACTTCAAACCACCGACTCCGCCGCCTCCCCCATGCCCAACCTCTCCAAGTCGAAGATCATCGCCTACCGACAGTGTCCGAAGCGTCTGTGGTTGGAAATCCATCGCCCCGAGCTGCGCGACGATTCCGGCTCGCAGGCCGCCTTCGCGATCGGCAACGAGGTGGGCGATGCCGCGCGACTGGTCTACGACGCGGACGGCGACGGCGTATTCCTCGACCTGGACGAGATCAGTTTTTCTACGCTACTCAAGCGCAGCGCCGAGCTGCTGGCCGAGGGAAAAACCGCCATCTTCGAGGCCGGCTTCACCGGCGGCGGCGGCCTCGCGCTGGCCGACGTCATGCTGCCCGATCAAGCTGGCAGCGCCACGCCCCGCTGGCACATGATCGAGGTCAAGGCCTCCACCTCGGTCAAGGACTATCACCGGGACGACATTGCCGTGCAGGCATACGTCGCCACTGCCGCCGGCATCGAACTGGCCTCCGTCTCACTCGCCCACATCAACAGGGACTTTGTTTACCCCGGGGGGGGCGACTACCGCGGCCTGTTCCACGAGGAGGACCTTACCGCCGAGGCTACCGCACGCCGTGATGATGCGGCCGGCTGGATCACTGCGGCGCAGCAGGTCGCGGCCCGCTCCGAGGAACCCGCCATCGACACCGGCTCCCACTGCAGCGACCCCTTCGATTGCCCCTTCCTCCCGCACTGCAACCGCGCCAACCCGCAACCTGACTACCCGCTCGACGTGCTGCCCCGCCTCCAGCGAACCGATCGCGAGCACTGGAAATCAGCCGGCGTCGTCGACCTGCGCGACGTCCCCGATGCAGAGCTCAATGCACTGCAACGCCGCGTCAAGCAGGCCACCCTCTCCGGGCAGACTTTCTTCGACCACGCCGGTGCCGCCGCCGAGCTCGCCCCGCACGGGCTTCCGGCATGGTTTCTGGACTTCGAGACCGTCGCCTTTCCCGTGCCAGTCTGGAAGGGCACGCGCCCCTACCAGCAGCTGCCCTTCCAATACAGCCTGCACCGGGTCGGCGCCTCGGGCGAAACCACCCACCAGGCCTTCCTCGACCTCGGCGGGGCCGATCCCCGTGAAGCCCTCGCCACTTCGCTGGTCGTGGACTGCGGCAATGCCACCGGCCCGGTATTCGTCTACAACGCCGGCTTCGAGCGCAGCGTCATGCGCGAGCTGGCAAGACAGTTCCCGCAGCACGCCGCTGGCCTCCATCAAATCTGCGACCGCTTGGTCGACCTACTACCGATCACCCGCAACCACTACTGCCACCCCGACCAGTGCGGCAGTTGGAGCATCAAGGCCGTGCTGCCCTGCATGGTGCCGGAACTCTCTTATGCGCAGCTCGACGGCGTGGCCGACGGCGCCATGGCCGCCACCGCCTTCCGTGAAGCCATCGCCAGGTCCACCTCCCCCGAACGCCGCCAGCAGATCGAGCAGCAGCTCCTCGACTACTGCCAGCTCGACACGCTCGCCATGGTGCGGATGTGGCAGGTGCTGCGGGGAGATGGTTGATTACAGCTGGCGACCTTGCCCTTCCTTCCCCTCGCTTGCTCGGACCCAAAACCTGACCACCTGAAACCTAAAACGGGCGACTGCGCCGCCTTCACCCTTCGCCCTTCCTTCCCATCCCGGACAGGAAAAACAGAAATATCGCCCCACAGAGCAGCGCCACGGGCGCGGGCAGGCCGAGGCCGACCGGGATAAAACCCACCAGCACGGCAACCCCACCCGCCAACAGGGCATACGGCAACTGGGTGCGCACGTGATCGAGCGGATCGATCCCGCATGCCACGCTCGACACGATGGTGGTGTCACTCATCGGCGAGCAGTGATCACCGAAAACGGCCCCACTGAACACCGCCGCAATCACGCCCAGCAGCATGCCGTGCGCATCCGCCGCGGGCAGCTCCGCACCCAGGGTCACCGCGGTGGGAATTGCCAGCGGCATCAGAATTCCCATCGTGCCCCACGAAGTCCCGGTAACAAACGACATCCCCGACCCCACCAGAAACACCGCCACTGGCAAATACGTGGCCGGCAGGGTCCCCGAGAGCAGGGAACTGAGCGCCTGCGCCGCCCCCAGCTCTTTCAGGGTGCTGCTCAGTGTCCAGGCACCGACCAGGATGAGCACCGGCAGGAACAGCGCAGTGAGCCCCTGCCTGAACGCCTCGCCAAGTTCCCTGCCGCGCCCGGGACGGTAGGCACACAGGAAAGCCGTAAGACAACCGATCCCCGCACTGCACACCAGCACCAGGGCCGTCTTGGAATTCCCGAACGCATCAGCAAGGCCGTTGCGGGTAATCGGCCACGGGTCCTCGCTACCGCTCAAGTAAAGGCCCGCCACCAAGCTGCCCACCAGCACCACCAGGGGAGTCGCCGCACGCCAGGCACCTGCAGCCAGTCCCTCCTCCTTACCAGCCTCGGTCGGCATCGCCGGCCGGCCTGCAAAGCGCCGCATCGGCCCCAGATTGAAACGCCGCACGATCGTCAGCAACACCAACACCAGCGTGAACCAGCAATAGAAATTAAGTGGAATCGACTGCAGGAACAGCACGTAGGGATTGTCATCACGATCGACCTGCGCCAGACCCTCGCGGATCATCGACAACTGGTAAGCAATCCACGTGGAAATAAAGGCCACGCACGCCACCGGCGAGCTGGTCGAATCCACGATATACGCCAGACGGGCCCGCGAAACCCCGGCGCGATCAGCCAGCGGGCGCAGCACGCGCCCCACCAGCATGCTGTTGGCCAGCCCATCAAAAAAACACAGGATGCCAAGGCCGAAGGCCGCACCCTCCACGCGCGCCCGGGCCCGCTCCGGGTGGCGCATCAGCGTCCGCAACATTCCCGAAAGCCCGCCCCCCGCCTCGGCCAGGGCAACAAATCCCCCCATCAACAGGGTGAAAAGAATCACACTGACATTCCACGACGATTGCAGGGAAGGCACCAGGTGCACGTCGACCAGCGCCACATAGGCAGCCACCGGCTTGCCCCCCACCAGCAGCAGCGCGCCGCACGCCGCCCCCAGGAACAACCCGCCAAGCACCGACCCGAGCAGGAACACCGCCACCAAAGCCACCACCGCCGGCCACAACGAAGCCAGCGGATGGCTGCTGCCCATCCACCCAGCCGTCGCACCAGCGCACAGCAGCACCAGCCTCGGCCGCAACCAGCAACGGCGGCCCGCAGCCTCTGCAAGAGAACTCATCAGGCCCCACTACGCCACGCCCGGCGGGCAGTTGTCAAGCCACCTCACGCTTCCCCCCCTCGTCCGCCCGGCCAGAAATGACTCCCTCGCACCGCTTCCTTCGATTGATTCCCGCGGACCGACCCCGGTACGTTGACCCCGGAAAAGGGTTTCTGCGCAACGCATGGTCGCGCAGCGGGTTTAAGAAAGGGATGAAGAGCCTTTTATGCCTGCTGGTGGCCACCTCGTTGAGCCTTGCCGGGGAAGTGCGCTACGACCCCCTGCAAGCCGCCGGTGAGTTCCAGGTCCATCGGACCTCATTCACGTACGACCAGCGCGAGGTGCCGCTGAAGATCTATCTGCCTGGCCAGGCGAGGGCACCGCTCATCCTGTTCAGTCACGGCCTCGGAGGCTCACGGGAGGCCGGCACTTACCTCGGCGAACACTGGGCCGCCCGCGGTTTCGTGGTGGTTGCCATGCAGCATGCCGGCAGTGACGAAGCGGTATGGAAAGATGTGCCGCGGGCCCAACGCATGGACTCCATGAAGGCCGCCGTGAATGGCGCAAGTTTCACGGGCCGAATGCGTGATGTCCCGGCAACCCTCGACCAGCTCGAAGAGTGGAACCAGGCACCGGGGCACTTCCTTCATGGCCGGATGGACCTCGGCAATATCGGCATGGCCGGCCATTCCTATGGCGCGGTTACCACGCAGGCGCTCTGTGGTCAGAGTTATAAAATCCGGGGGCAGGCATTTGCCGACGACCGGATCGATGCCGGGCTCGCACTCAGCCCAAGTCCCCCGCAGTTCGGAGACGCCGCAGTGGCCTTCGGCAACATCACCCGGCCGATGATGCTGATGACCGGAACCGACGACCGCAGCGTCATCGGCCAGACGACCCCCGAGGCGCGCCGCCATGTCTATGCCGCGATGCCCGCTGGCTCGAAGTACCAACTGGTTCTGAACGGGGCCGAGCACATGACCTTCGGAGACAAGGGCCGGCATGCCAATCGTGCGTACCACGATGCGATCAAGGCACTCAGCACGGCATTCTGGGAAGCCTATCTCATGCAGAGCACCACCGCTCGCACCTGGGTCGACGGCGACCAGCCCACCACCGTGCTGTCCGACAAGGACCTCTGGCAGCGCAAGTAATCCAGCACCAGTGGCCAGGGGGACTAGTTGGCGAGTCGGGGATGTGTCTCGCTCCCTGCCTGCTGGCGAGGAAAGCAGAAGTCTCAAGGATTGCGCGTCACCTCAGCCTCATTCACAATTTGCCAGCCCGCCTCCCTCTCGCCACCCGGAACACAGCGAAGACAACGCGTTTCCATAATCCTCTTGACCAACAACTTGACGTATAGT
>JBDQJG010000031.1:0-21790 GCA_040263955.1 Verrucomicrobiales bacterium | reverse complement strand
TGCGGTGTAGCGGGCTCGGCATTCGCAGGTTCGAGCGGCTCGTCACGACCCGCGTTATCCGGTGCATCCGGAGCCGGCCGCTTCGCTTTGCGGGCCTCGAGGAAAAACTTGTGCCCGCACTCACAGCCGAATTTGCTGCCGGCGAGTGAGGCATCGATATCGGAGTAGATTTTCTCGCATTGCGGGCAGGTGACCTCGATGAGTGCGGTAGCACCGGCCGGATGGTTGTCGGGTTTCTTCTGCTCCGGGGCAGGGTCGCCTTCGGAAAGTTCCATCAGGGGTTCGGCCGGCGCCTTGTCGAGGCTGGAAAGCGCAGTGACCGGCGAGAGGGTCGTCCTGTCATCGGCAGGGTCGTGGGGCTTCGGGATATCCTCGGGTGGATTGTCGTTGCGCTCTTCAAGAAAGAATTTGTGACCGCATTCACAGCCGAATTTTCTGCCCGCCAGAGAGAAATCGATTTCCGGGTAGATTTTTTTGCAGGTCGGGCACTGGATGTCCATGGCGGAGGAGTCGGGTGCGTCAGTTGATCGGTTGGGCCCGAAGGTGGTCGTGCACGCCTCGGGTGGGGTAGCTATAAGGGCAATCTGCTGCAGGACTGCCGTCGAGGCAATGGAAGAACGTACCGAGTCGACCGAGCATGTTTTTCCGTGCAGGCTATTCAAAATGAGTGCATTTCTCAAGGGAGCCGGGCGGCAGATATCCGCCCGGGGCAGGGAGCAGATATTTTCATGAAATCCGGCCGCAACAAGACACAGCCTCGCATTGCCGTCGTGGGGGTGGGAGCGGTTGGTGGTTATTATGGTGGCAGGCTTGCGCGGGCCGGGCGGGATGTGCACTTCCTGATGCGCTCGGATGCCGATCATGTTCGGCGTGAGGGATTGCGGGTGCGCTCCTGCAGGGGAGATTTTCATCTGCGGCCTGATGAGATTCGCTGCTACCGGCGTGCCGAGGAAATCGGCCCCGTCGATCTGGTACTCATTGCGGTCAAAACGACTGCCAATACCGATCTGCTTGATCTGCTTCCGCCATTGCTTCACCGAGACACCGCTCTGCTTACCCTGCAGAACGGACTGGGTAACGAGGAGTTCCTGGCCGGGCACTTTGGTGCCCGGCGTGTCATGGGGGGACTGTGTTTCGTGTGCCTCAACCGCACTGCACCGGGCGAGATCCTGCACATCGGCGAGGGCAGGGTCAGGGTGGGTGAATTCGATTCGGGCAGCGGGGGAAATCCCATCGAGCGGACGCGGTGGATCGCCGATGCATTCGAGCAGAGCGGCGTGGTTTGCTCGGTTATCGAGGACCTCGCCAACGAGCGCTGGCGAAAGCTGGTCTGGAACATCCCGTTCAACGGGCTCTCGATCGCCGCGGGGGGAATCGATACCGCCAGGATCATGGCCGATGAGGGCCTATGTCTCCTGGTCCGCCAATTGATGAGCGAGACGCTCGGAATTGCGCGTGCGCTCGGGCATCGGATTCCGGCTTCTTTTGCCGATACGATGGTAGACGTGACGCGTTCGATGGGGGCGTATCGCCCTTCAAGCATGATCGATTTTCTCGAGGGGCGTGCGGTGGAGATCGAGTCGATATGGGGAGAGCCCCTGCGGGCAGCGCGCGGTGCCGGCTTCGAGGCGGGCCGATTGGAGATGCTCTATCACCTTCTCAGGCATCTGGTTGCCAGTGATGATCGCGCCGGTTAATCTCAGTATCATGGGGGCACTGCCTGCAAACGAATTTCACAGCGCGTTGCCCGCTGAACTGGTTGATTTCGGGCCCGAGATCGGGCTCGTGCTGGGCAGCGGTCTCGGTTCGATCGTTGAGCGGGTCGATATGGAAGCGGAATTGCCCTACGCATCGGTTGCCGGCTTGCCGCAGCCCGGGGTTCCCGGTCATGCAGGGCGGTTTGTGTTCGGCCGGCTTGGGGACCGACGGGTGGTGGTGGCCGAGGGGCGTTCACATCTCTACGAGGGTCATGATGCGGTGCGGGTCGCCGCGGGAATTCGTTGCCTGCATGCGCTGGGAGTAAGGAAAGTCGTGTTAACCAATGCTGCGGGCACGGCCAATGCCGACTTCGCGCCGGGAAACTGGATGTTGATCAATGATCAGTTGAATCTCACTGCGACCAGCCCGCTGATCGGTGGCGGCAATTTCATCGACATGTCGAAGATCTATTGCCGGCGGTGGCTCAAACGCTTCCGGGAGGCGGCTGCGGGGCTCGGGATGACCCTGCATGAGGGGGTGTATGCCGGGCTCCTCGGACCGCAGTATGAGACTCCCGCGGAGGTGCGCATGGTGCGGGTTCTCGGCGGGGATGCCATCGGCATGTCAACCGTGCTCGAGGCGATTCAGGCATGTGCACTCGGGATGGAGGTTGCGGGGCTTTCCTGTTTGACGAACTGGGCCTCCGGTATGCGTCCGCGCGAACTCGACCACGGAGAGGTCATGCAGGTCGGTGCGGGTGCTGCCGACTCGCTTTTGCAGTTGCTCGAGCGTGCCCTCTGAGGACGTTGTAGACCTTTCGTTGCCAAGCGTGGCATCCGCAGCTAAGATCGTCATCCGATGGAACTAAGGGAACTTTCGAGCATTTATCACCAGCCGTTCTTTGCCCTGCTTCAGCAGGCGCGCGCCGTCCATGAGCAGCACTGGAACAAGCAGGAAGTCCAGCTGTGCACGCTGCTCAGTATCAAGACTGGTGGGTGCAGTGAGGATTGTTCATATTGCGCGCAGAGCGCACGCTACAATTCCGGGGTCGATTCAGGCAGGCTGCTGGAGCTCGATTGTGTGCTCGAGCGGGCCGTGGCAGCCCGTGATGGGGGTTCGACGCGTTTCTGCATGGGAGCCGCATGGAAGGGGGTGCGTGGTGGCACCAAGCGTTTCGATGATGTGCTCGAAATCGTCCGCGAGGTCAGCAAGTTGGGCATGGAAGTCTGCGTGACACTCGGCGAGCTCGGTGCCGAGGAAGCCAGGCAGCTGAGAGAAGCCGGAGTCACCGCATACAATCACAATGTCGATACCTCGCCGGAACATTATCCCAACATCGTTTCCACGCACACCTTTCAGGATCGTCTCAATACCATCCGCCACGTGCAGGATGCCGGCATGTCGGTGTGCTGCGGCGGCATTCTCGGGATGGGCGAGACGGTTCAGGATCGCCTGCGGATGCTCGAGGTGATCAGTGAATTCAATCCGCAACCCGAGAGCGTACCGATCAATTCGTTGATGCCGATGCCGGGAACGCCGCTGAATGGCAGTGAGCCGGTAAGCGTGTTCGATGTCGTGCGAATGATCGCTACGACTCGCATCGCCATTCCGGCAGCAAAGGTGAGGCTGTCGGCCGGGCGCACGCATTTTTCCGACGAGGCCCAGGCACTGTGCTTTTTTGCCGGGGCAAATTCCATATTTTATGGAGACAAGCTGCTGACCGCTGGTAATCCGGCCATGCAGGCGGATCTCGAGTTGCTGCGCAAGCTCGACTTGGCGCCGCAGGAGCCTGATCCGTCGCTGGAGGCCCCCGCACGGGAAGAGGGCGAGCCCCTGGTTCCTGCCTTGGGCTAGTCCTTGCCTGGGGTGACCTGGTTGACCATGCCTGACCTGGCCCCCTCGAGCCGTTCTTGACCATAGGCGGTGAAGGCCTGTTCGATCGCATCGCGAACGTCGCGGAAGATCGCCATGCGCTGTGCTTCGCTGCCCTGCGCGAGTGCCGGATCCGGAAATTCCCAGTGGTGGTGGCGGCCGTGAGTTGGGAACGTGTGGCAGGCGCTTCCGGCGTTCGCACAGACGGTGATGAGTGTCTCGATCGAGCGGGATTGAAATTCATCGATCGACTTCGAGCGTGCCGTCTCCAGCCTCAGGTCGACCTCCGCCATGGCCCGGACAGCCAGCGGGTGCACATGCCCGCTGGGAGCGGATCCGGCACTGGCGACTTCGATGGTTTCTCCAGCGGTCTGTCGGAGAAAGGCCTCGGCCATCTGGGAGCGGCAGGAATTGCCCGTGCAGACAATGAGAACAAGAGGCTTTTCTGCCATGCGCTATGGTGCAGGACGGGTCGGATCAGGGCAAATTCAAAATCGCATACCGGAGGCCCGGCGTTTGTGCGATGATGCGGGAGCGGGTTGCATCGAAACCGGTTGGAGAGAAGCCGTTTTCAAGCTTGCCGGAACGTGTCATTGGTTGGCCGGGACAGACATGTCCGATGAAAAAGTGGCCACGTGCCCGGAAAAGAGCGTGAGTTTTTGCAAAGATCGCATTAGCTCTTGGAGGTTTGAATCGCGAACGAACAAAGATCCGGATCCCATGATGAAGATACTGTCGGGCAGAGCCCACCCAGAATTGGCCAAAAGCATATGCGAGGTGTTGGACGTCGAACTCTGCGCCTGCACGGTGGACAGCTTTCCGGATGGGGAAACCTTCATCAAGGTCAATGAGAACATCCGTGGTCGGGACGTGTTTATCATCCAGCCCACCTGTCCGCCAACTAATCAGAATCTCATGGAGTTGCTGATCATGGTGGATGCGTCCAAGCGCGCCAGTGCCGAACGGATCACCGCGGTCATTCCGTTTTTCGGCTATGCACGCCAGGACAGGAAGGATCAACCAAGGGTGCCCATTACCGCCAAGTTGGTGGCCAACCTGCTGGTCGCATCAGGGGTCGATCGCGTGCTCACAATGGATCTGCACGCAGGCCAGATTCAGGGGTTTTTCGATATTCCGGTTGACCATCTGTATGCGGCTCCCGTGCTGATCAATTACCTGAAGAAAAAGGGCATCGATAATCTCGTGGTCGTGTCCCCCGATGTGGGAGGCATCAAGATGAGCCACGCTTATGCCAATGCGCTGGGAGTCGACCTGGCCATCGTGGCGAAGAATCGCATCAGCGCCACCCAGGTCGAGGCTCTCAATGTGATCGGCGAGGTCGAGGGCAAGAATGTCCTGCTGGTCGACGACATGACGGAGACCGCCGGAACCCTGACCGCGGCGGCGCAGCTCTTGAGCGATCGGGGAGCGGAAAAAATTTATGCCGGCGTTTCGCATGCCGTTCTCTCCGACCTGGCGATCGAGCGGCTCGCGCAGTCGCCCATCGAGGAATTGGTCACCACCAACAGTACGCCGGTGGTCGGCAGTGATCGCGTGACAGCCCTGAGCGTTGCCGAGTTGCTGGGCGAGGCGATCCGCAGAATCCACTGGGGAGAATCGGTCACATCTCTCTTTGACATCTAGAAATCGGGCGGCTATCCTCCGCGCCCGATTTCTGAGAGTTTTATTCAAGCAAAATCCACACCGATGGCACAGCACACCAGTCTCAAGGCAGAACCACGGCAGCGCAGTGGAAGTTCCGCGATCAACCGTATGCGCAAGGAGGGATTCGTCCCCGCTGTCATCTACGGTCGCAAGTTCGATAACGCCAACCTCAAGATCAATCGCAAGGCGATCAGTGATCTGCTGCGGGCTTCGGCATCGGACAACATTCTCGTTGACCTGGAGATTGATGGTGTGTCCGGCAAGCAGCTCGCGCTGATCCAGGACGTGCAGCATGATTATGTGAAGGGAACGATCGTGCATGTCGACTTTCGGGCGGTCAAGGAGGACGACCAGATCAGCGCCCAGGTTCCGGTGATTCTTCTTGGCATAGCTGCCGGGGTGAAAAATGGCGGGGTACTCGAACACCAGGTGAAATCGCTCACCGTGCAGTGTGCATCGAGAGATCTGCCGGAGTCGATCTCCCTGGATATCGAAAATCTTGATATTGGGGAGACAGCTCATGTGTCCGACCTGCAGATACCGGATGGCGTGACCGCTGCCCTCGACGGTGGCGTGGTTGTCGCCATGGTGCAGGAAAGCCGGGTATCCAAGCTCAGTGCGGAGGAGGAGGCTGCTGAAGCAGCTGAGGGCGAAACCTCTGCGGAAGCTGACCAGGCCTCTTCGGGTGATGATGCATCATAGGGGAGTCGGCAGTATCCGGTTGGGCATCGCAGATGATACGTCACGGGCATAATCGACCGCTTACTTTCTTAAACGCATTTGGCATTTGATTTCTTTGCACGGTTTACTACCCGGAGCGGGCAAGCGCGGGATTCGGCCTGCGGCATCCGTATGGTGGTAGGCTTGGGAAATCCCGGTAAGCGGTATTTGCGTACGCGGCACAACATCGGCTTCATGGTGGTGGATCGCCGGGCGGCGCAGTGCGGTGGAAAATGGCAATTGGTCAAGAGCTGGCGTGCCGAAGTAGCGAGCCAGGATGGCATCGTCCTCGTCAAGCCCCAGACATTCATGAACGAAAGCGGTATTTCGGTGGCCCGTGCTGCCCGCCATCATCGTATCCGACCCGATCAGTTGCTCGTTATCCTCGATGATGTTGCGCTGCGTTTTGGCCAATTGCGCATGAAGGCTGCGGGGTCAGCCGGTGGGCACAATGGACTGCGCGATATTCTCGCTGCCATGGGAACTTCGGAAGTCCCACGCCTGAGGGTAGGGATCGCGCCTGCGGAGCCGGTAGCTGGCGATCTTTCGGATTTTGTGCTCGGTGAATTTTCAGGCGGAGAGCGATCGGAGCTTGATAAAGTGCTTGGCCGTGCTACACAGGCTGTCGCCCACGTCCTTGAGAATGGGGTCGAGAGCGCGATGAACAGTTTCAACAAGCGGACGAAGGATTCCGCCGAAATCGATCCGCAAGAGATTTAATCAACCGTCAAGCAATGAGCAGAAATTACGAAGCCCTGATCGTTCTCGATTCCAATGCCCTCGAGGGTGCAGTCGATGAGATGATCGGAAAAATCAGCAAGGAAATGGAAGAAGAGGGGGTCAATCTCGGCCAGATTGATCACATCGGGCAGAAGAAGTTCCCGAGTGCTCCGCAGGGTGTAACCGGTGGCTACTACGTGAACATCCAGTTCGGTGGCGAGCCGGAAGTTATCGAAAAGGTCAAAGACAGGTTGCGCTTGAATACCAGTATCTACCAGCAGTACTACCAACGCATCGCGTAGGCCGTGTGCGCGGCCGCAATCGCAACTTCTTCTCTCAGATCGCATGTCGTCTTATAACAAGGTGCTTCTCATGGGAAACCTGACTCGGGATCCCGAAGTCAGATACACGCCGAAAGGCAATGCGGTCACTGACCTGGGGTTGGCAGTGAATCGCAATTACACCCTCGATAGCGGTGAGAGAAGGGAAGAGGTCACGTTTGTCGACATCACGGTGTGGGGGCGGCAGGCTGAACTGGCCGGGCAGTATCTTCACAAGGGTCGCCCGGTTTTCATCGAGGGGCGTCTCCAGCTGGATTCATGGGAAGATAAAAATACCGGGGAGAAGCGCAACAAGCTGCGGGTTGTATGTGAAAACATGCGCTTCATTGGTGGGCGAGGCGACTCCCAGGGTGGAGGCTATTCGGAAAGTGAGCAGGATGGCGGTAGCGGTAGCGGTAACGGTAACGGTGACGGTGACGGTCATGGCGCTGGCCCCGGTGGTGCGGCACGGTCTGGGGTGACGGACGATGGTCCCGCGGCGGTGGATTTTGACGAGGAAGACGATATTCCTTTTTGATTTCAGGTCGACTGTTGTTCGGTCTGCGTGGTGTGTGGTCGCTCGAGACGAAACCCCCACGGCAGGAGTCGTTGCGCTTCGATGAACTCGCAGAGCACGTGTTCTTCCGGGCTGTCGATGATGAGCAGAGTCGCATCGCTGGAAAATTCATGGATTACCTGGCGGCAGATGCCGCACGGCGAGCGTTGCGCAAGTGGCACACTGGTTACCTGTGGTAGATCGGGGCGTTGCACGGAGGTCAGCGCAAGCATTCGAATCTGTCGAAATCCCATGGAGGATGCGGAGAAAATGGCGCTGCGTTCGGCGCAATTGGTGGCGCCATAGGAACTGTTCTCGACGTTGCTGCCGGTGAAGATACGATGGTCCGGGTCGTCGAGCATGCGCAGCGCGGCACCGACTCGAAATCCTGAGAAGGGTGCATGAGCTGAGGCGGAAGCTTGTCGGGCTGAGCCCAGTAATTCCACGATCTCCTCGATGTCGACCTCCAGCGTGCGTTCGGGAATGCTGGCACCCGGTATGATCACGCATCCATGGGGGGTAGTGATTTGCTGATCGGTAAGGCTGGTCTCTGGCAGGGTGATTGTCATGGAAGGGAGTATTCCATGCTCATGGCATGAAAAAACTTCGAATTTCGTGGATGAATCCGGTTTCGGTTTGCGGATATGGAGCCAAGTTCGTTGGTATCAAAATCAAGTCATCAGTCCCCGGTGCCAGTGCCTTTGGGCAAGTCGAAAGCTGTTGGCAGGAATGGATTCGTCGCAGTCGTGCGTGCCTCCCCGGATCACAAAATTGTGCGATGGCGACGTTTTTTGGCTGACAGGTCTCTCAACCTGTTCTTTATAAATCATGGGCGAAATACCACTGAGTTTAAGTTTCGATGACGTTCTTCTTGTGCCGCAGCACAGTGAGGTCATCCCGGATGAGGTAAGTGTGGCCACGCAGTTGGCGCCTGGGTTTCCGCTGCATATCCCGGTGGTCTCTTCGGCCATGGACACGGTCACCGAGGCTGACTTGGCGATTGCTTTGGCCAGGGAAGGCGGGCTCGGCGTCATCCACCGCAACATGCCGATCGAAGTTCAGGCGGAGCAGGTGGCTAAAGTCAAGCGTTCCGAGAACACGGTGATCAATGATCCCTTCACGGTCAGGGCGGAGATGACTCTGGCGCAGTTGCAGGAGGTGATGGCGCAGCGGGGGGTCTCCGGGTTCCCGGTAGTCGATGAAGGCGGCCTGCTGACCGGCATGGTCACGACCCGGGATATCTGGTATGTCGAGGATGAGAACCGGACCGTTGGGGACGTCATGACACCACGAGAGCGCCTGATCACTGCATCGGGTGTGTCCGGCCTGAGTGAAGCCCGGGAAATTCTGTATAAGAACCGCATCGAAAAGTTACCCTTGGTCGATGCCGAAGGAAGGTTGATCGGTCTGATCACCAGCCAGGATATCGAGAAGCGCCAGCGCTTCGGTAATGCCTGCAAGGATCCCAACGGGCAGCTGCGTGTCGGTGGTGCGGTCGGAGTTGGCGAGGATTGTATCGACCGGGCCGCCGCATTGATCGAGGCGGGTGTCGATGCGCTGTTCATCGATGCGGCCACGGGTCATACTTCGCGGGTTTCTGGTGTGGTGGAGAAGCTCGCTTCGCTGTGCGCGGATGATGTTATCGTCGTTGCCGGTAACGTGGTTACCGGTGAGGGTGCGCGGGCCCTGATCGGATCGGGAGCCGCGGCGGTGAAAGTGGGCGTTGGCCCGGGATCAATCTGTACCACGCGGGTGATCGCGGGAGTCGGAGTGCCGCAGTTTTCCGCCATCAGAGAGGTGGCGGAGTACTGTGTCAGTGAGGGTGTCACGGCAATTGCCGATGGTGGCATCCGTTACTCGGGTGATATGGTGAAGGCATTGGCGGCCGGAGCGGGATGTGTCATGCTCGGGTCCCTGTTGGCGGGAACGCGGGAGAGCCCCGGCGATGCGGTCAATTTCCAAGGTCGGCGTTACAAGGCATATCGGGGCATGGGATCTCTGAAGGCCATGCGCAAGGGCTCATCCGATCGCTATGGCCAGAATGCTTCCGGTAAACTGGTTGCCGAAGGGGTGGAGGCGCGGGTGCCTTTCAAGGGATATCTCGGTGACGTGATCTTCCAGTTGCTCGGTGGTCTGCGCTCGGGGATGGGCTATGTGGGCGCGCAGGATCTGGCCGAGTTGCGCCAGAGGGCGAAATTCGTCCGCATCACGGCGGGTGGGCTGAGGGAGAGCCACCCGCACGATATCACCATCACCGAGGAGCCGGTCAACTACCAGAGCATGTAGTTGCACGGTGGTGTTGCACCCGGCTGAGTTCTCAGGCGGAGTGGGTGGGGTCTGCGGAAAGAGCGTCCTTGGCTGTCTGCCATTTTGTTTCGAGGGAGTCGATCGTTTCGTCTTCCCAGTTTTGTACAGCTTTTTCAACCAGAGCGAAGCGCTCGGTGAAGCGATTGGAAGCGGCCGAGAGAGCCTGCTCCGCTCCGACCCCGTGGTGGCGGGCCAGGTTGACTACCGCGAAGAGGAGATCTCCCAGCTCCGCTGCCAGCGCATCGGCGTCCGCCGCTGCCGCCGCCTCGTCGATCTCGGTGAGCTCCTCTGCCACTTTGGCACGCACCCCGGAAATGTCAGGCCAGTCGAAGCCGACCCGTGCGGCCCTTGATTGCAGTTTCTGGGCGCGCAGCAGTGCAGGCAGGCCTTCGCCGACCTTGTCGAGTATTCCGGTTGGCTGTTTTGCACCCTTTTCCTTCGCCTTGATCGCTTCCCAGTTTTCGAGAACTGCGGCGGTGTTTTCCGCACGGACATCGGCGAACACGTGGGGATGACGGCGGATGAGTTTTTCGGTAATGCATCGGGCGATCGAGCTGAGGTCGAAGTGATTCTCCTCGGAGGCGATCTGGGCGTGCAACACCACCTGGAGGAGCACGTCGCCAAGCTCCTCTTCGAGATGTTCGCGGCTGCCGCTGTGAATCGCGGCGACTGCCTCGTAGGCTTCCTCGAGCATGTTGGAGGTAAGGCTCTGGTGGGTCTGTTCGATGTCCCACGGGCAGCCCCCGGGTTCGCGCAGCATGCGCACGACGTCGATCAGGGCTTCGAGGCCGGAGGTTGTTTCGAGGTCGGGTGCGACTTTTTTTGGCATAGCGCAGGAAGATAGCGTTTGCCGGTTGTGTTGTCACGGAAACCGGAAAACAAGCAGCGGTTGACGGGAGAGAAAAAAAGCGTATACATCCTGCCGCCTTTCGCACAGCTTCCCGAAATTTTTTAGAGTTCAAACATCATGGCCAGAGTCTGCAACATCACCGGTTCCCGTGTTCGCATGGGGGGTAAAATTCACCGCAGTGGCTTGGCCAAGAAAAAGGGCGGGATCGGTAAAAACCTGGTCAAGACCAACAAGCGCAAAATCAGCCCGAATCTGCGATACAAGCGGATCTGGGTGCCTGAGCTGGGTCGCTATGTGCGGGTGCGTATCACTGCGCGTGCGCTGAAGACGATCGACAAGAACGGTGCCTTCAAGACACTGAAGCAGGCCGGTCTGATCTAGCGGCTCGCTGTGTGCAGCGATGGCCGCGGCCAAGGGCCAGCGGCTCAGCAGCTCAGCAGCAGTCGGAACTTCCGCTGCCGCAGCAGGCATCGCCACCCTGATCGGTGGCGTCATAGTGTTCACCTTTGGTCTCGCGCGGGTGCCGGATGCGCGTGATGCCACAGTCGAATGCCGTGGCTTCATCTTCCGGGATTTCGGTGATTGGATCGATGAATTCGAATTCGTTCGGGTAGTGGCTGCGGTAGAAGCGGTAGCTGCGACCGCAGACCGCATAGCGCTGACCCCGTTCCATGGCGTGGCCCTCGTCGTCGAGGACTTTCTTGAACGGTCCCTTGTAGATGACCGCCTGGTTCTGCTCGAGGCAGGCGCCGGCGGGGGGTTTGACCGCCTCGATCGTGACACTGCGGAATTCGATTCCCTCGACTGTCTGCCAGGGATGGGGGGTGCGTTCGAGCAGGCGCACGGCGTGAAAGCCGATGTTTTCGAAGGCCGCGAGAAAGTGATCCTCACGGTAGGCTCCCGAGATGCACCCACTCCAGAGATGCGGGTCATCCCGCAGTTCCGTGGGGATGTCCTCATCGCTGACGATGTCGGAGATCACGGCACGGCCACCGGGGCGGAGCACCCGGAAAATTTCCTCGAACAGGTGGTTTCGGGCACTCGAACTGACCAGGTTGAGCACGCAGTTGGAGACCACGACGTCGATGCAGGAGTCGGCGATGAGCGGCTGCTTTCGGCGCAGTTGTTCTGCAAGCTCCTCGACGGCAAGGAAGCTGTTGGCATCCCGAACCGGTGTGGTTGCCAGATGCTGCTCGAGCAGCTCGAGATCGAGCGCCAGGTCCTGGATGCGCCCCTTGCGGAACTCGACGTTGGTGTAGCCGATGCGCTCAGCGACGATCGGGGCATTTGTCCGTGCCACCTCGAGCATGTCATCGGTCATATCAACCCCGATGACCCGCCCTTCCTCGCCCACCACCTGCGCGGCGATGAAGCAGATCTTACCGGTACCTGATCCGAGGTCGAGGACGGTTTCTCCCGGACGCACATGCCTGGAGGGATCGCCGCAGCCATAGTCGCGCTCGATGACTTCCCGTGGAATGGCTTCCAGGTATTGCGGGTCGTAGTCGACCGGGCAGCAGAGGGCTGGTTCCTGGATCCTGGCACCCGCTGCATAGCGGTCTTTGACGACAGATTCGGTTTTCAGTGAATGGGACATGGTAGAATCGAGGTGGAAGTGAAAAGCATCGAGTTCAAGCTGGTGGAAGTTTTTTCAGGAGTGTGGTGATCTCTCCCGGCCTCGGGAAGCGGCGACTCTCGGCTTTCGAGAAAATGATACTGCCCGCGACGCAGATGTCGAAGATGCCGCCACTACCGGCGATCAGTTCAGCCTCGTGGCCGCAGGCCTGGGCGATCTCCGCCGCCACCCGGACGGCATCAGGCTTGAAGTTTCACAGGCGACAGTATTCGATGGTGATGTTCATGGATTGGAGACATGCCGCATTTCAGCTGTTCCATTGAAAGTTTACCGGCACCGCGATGTCCGGGTGGATGCTTTGCTTGACCGGGCAGGCCATGGCGGCGGCTTCCAGTTTTTCACGACCGGGATGATCCTTGGAGAGTGGAACAGCGAGCTCCACCTCGAGGCGTGTGATTCTGCGCGGCAGGTCGTCGCTCATCAGCTTGCGCACCCGCACCCGGGTCCCATCGAGGGAGATGCCGTCGTGTTGTGCCACGATCCCCATGATCGTGAGCATGCATGAACCCAGAGCCGTGGCCACGAGGTCGGTCGGTGAGAACGCCTCGCCGCGGCCGTGGTTGTCTGCCGGGGCATCGGTATTCAAGTGATCACCGGATGGTCCGTGCACTGCACCGCAGCGCAGTTCACCCTCGTAGCTGATATCGATTTCCACCATGGTTCGTTTCCCGGGAAGATGTAGCTGCTTTCGGCGTAGAAGCAAAGCGGATGCTTGCTGGGCGCGTCCGATCACTCCGGCATGGTCAGTTCATCGAGCCGGATCGTGGTGGCGACAGTGGCCATGCCATCGCTGTTGCGGATCTGGATAGAAAGCATACGAACCTTCCAGTCAATTGTGATGAAACCGAAGTTTTTACCCCGATGGATCGGGTGGATGCGGTGCTCATTGGGGCCGCTGGGAGAGAACAGTCGTGCATGGGTGAGGCCGCTCGAGGTAAATTCGTAGAGCGGGTAGCCGATGCCATCGGAAACCTCGTGCGCGGGCAGGCGGGAAGCCTCACCAAAGTGGCGATCGCCACTGAGCAGGATGACCCCGTTGGCCCGGGTCTCGCGGATGGTTTGGAAAAAGCGTTGCCGCTCACGTGGAAAATTGCCCCATTTTTCCCAGCAGTGGCCATTTGATATGAGCTGGATGCTGCTGCCGATGAGACGCAGATCAGCGGGCTTGCGTAGCTGTGTTTCCAGCCACCGCCATTGTTCGGAACCAAGGATGGTGGCCTCCGGGTCGTGGTTGGGTTGGTAGGGTCCGTGGTAGGATCTTCCCTTGGGTCGTTGTCTTGCGGGAATCTCATGCAGTGCGCTGCGGTGGTAGCGGGTGTCCAGCAGGATGACCTGCAGGCGGCGGCCGTTTTCTCCGAATGTCCATGCTCCATAGACCCCTTCTCGTTTGCGGCGTGCGGAGTCATCGGGCTCCTCGAAGAAGTCGAGAAAAACCTGCTGGGAGGCGGCCTTGTGCGGATACTCGGCACCTGCATCGTTGCGGCCGTAATCGTGGTCATCCCAGGTGGCCAGCACGCGAGTGCGTGCACGTAATTGCCGGTAGCCGGGCACGCTGCCCAGTCGGGCGTATTTGCCGCGCAGGATTTCCATGTCGTCGGTGTCCCCGTAGATGTTGTCTCCGAGGAACAGGAACAATTCGGGTCGTGCGGCATTGATGGGTTTCCACAGCGGCTGCTCCTCGTATTCGCGTGCGCAGGCTCCGAAGGCGATCCTTGTCACCTCGGGTGGGTCGTCGGCGTGGACTGGGGAGTGCGTGGTCAGCACGGCCAGTTGCAGCAGGACAAGTTGCGGCAGGAATCTCGGATCTGGCAACTGCACGGGAGAAGAAAGGATCAGGCCTGGCAGGGAGGCATGGGCCGCGAGGAGGCGGGCAGCTTACTCGGTGGCCAGTGTGCCGAGCGGACGGGCCTGGGCGACAATCTGTTGATCCAGGGCGGTCATGCGAGCTGTGAGCGCGGTGACTTTTTCCGGGTGCTTGCCGGCGAGGTTATTCGTCTCGCCGATGTCCTCGACGAGGTTGAACAGCTGGGTGGATTTGCCTTGTTGGCGCAGCTTCCAGGCTCCCTGGCGAATACATTGGATCTGGGTGGTGTAGTAGAGAAACTCGTTGCGTGGTGAGGGTGACTTGCTGTGCAGGAAGTTGGCTAGGTCGAGGCCATCAATCGGGCCGTTGGTCTGTGGTTCGATGCCGGCGATTTTCGCAAGGGTCGGCAGCAGATCGATGGTGGCGGCGATGTCGTCCGACTTGCTCCCCGCGGGGATCCGCCCGGGCGCCCAGGTGACACAGGGCACGCGCATGCCACCCTCGAAGGTGCTGCCCTTGCCGTCGCGCAGTGGCAGGGCCTTGCCACCGTGGTGGTCGAAGCGCAGCCACGGTCCGTTGTCCGAGGTGAAGATTACGTAGGTTGTTTCCGCCAGCTGTTCGTCGCGCAGGGTGTCGAGAATACGCCCGACTTCCGCGTCGATATGCTCGATGACCGAGATGTAGGCGCGCTGGGGATCGGGGTCATACAGCGCATCGGGCAGGTAGAGGGGCACGTGGGGCATGCTGTGGGCGAGATAGAGGAAGAAGGGTTTCTCCTTGTTGGCGTGGATGAATTCGATCGCCCGGTCGGTGTAGCGGCGGGTGATGTCGCGCTGGTCCACCGGGTGCTCGATGATCTCCTCGTTCTCGACCAGCGGGGTCTGCCAGATGCCGCTTTCCCCCGGCTTGCTCCAGTATTCGTCCCACTTGCCGTAACGCGGGCGCTTGGCGTCAGCCGGGTGCGACATGTCATTGGAGTAGGGGATGCCGAAGTAGGAATCGAAACCCTGGGAGGTGGGCAGGAATTCCGGGTGGTGGCCGAGGTGCCACTTGCCCACGCAAGCGGTGGCGTAGCCATGTGCCTTGAGCATATCCGCGATGGTGGTTTCCGCGGGGTGGAGGCCGACATCGTCGCGCGGAAACAGCACGTTCCTGGTTTCCAGCACGCGCCTGGGGTAGCAGCCGGTCATCAGCGCGGCGCGGGAGGCGGAACAAACCGGGTTGGCCGAATAGAACGAGGTGAGGATCCGGCCCTCGCTGGCCATGCGGTCGATATGTGGTGTCTTGATATCCGTGGAGCCGAAGCAGCCGAGGTCCTGGTAGCCTTGGTCATCGGTGAAGATGATGATGAAGTTTGGTTTGTCTGAGGCAACGGCCGAGGGAAGAGCAGGGCAGAGGAGACCGAGGCATGCGGTGAGCAGGGCGAGGCGCATGGCGACAGGGAAAGCAGGGTTGATCATGGGATTTCTTGAGTAAATGGGGAGGGAGAGAGCCGGATGCCAAACTCTTGATGAGACGTTTCGGGCGATCAGCGATCGATGCCGAGGGCAGCGCGCAATTGCATCGCGTGCGCGAGTGCCGACTCGATGGATTCGCCCAGCACGGTGAAGTGTCCCATCTTGCGTCCCGGCTTGGCGCTGCGCTTGCCATAGAGGTGCAGCTTGGCGGTGGGATGGGAAAGGATCGGTGACCAGTCGGGGTCTCCTCCTTCCTCGGGCCAGATGTCACCCAGGATATTGACCATCACCGCCGGGCTGTGCTGCCGGGTCTCGCCCAGCGGGATGCCGGCCACGGCCCGAAGTTGCTGCCCGAACTGGCTGGTCATGCAGGCGTCGATCGTGTGGTGGCCGGAATTGTGCGGTCTGGGGGCGATCTCGTTGACGAGAATCTCGTTGTCTGTGGTCAGAAACATTTCGACTGCCAGCGTGCCCACATAGTCGAGTGCCTCGGCGACCGTTCGTGCTACCGCGGCGGCTTCGGCGGCGATTTCCTCGGAGACGCGTGCCGGAGCGATAGTGTAATCGAGGATCTGGTTGCGGTGGATGTTCTCGCCGACCGGGAAATGCACGAATTTGCCGTCCTGGCTGCGGGCACAGACCACGGAAAGTTCGCAGCGGAAATCGATGAGTTTTTCGACAACCCCACGGGGAGCTCCGAAGGCCTGCCAGGTTTCGACCATGTTTTCGGAGCCTTCGAGTCGGACCTGCCCCTTGCCGTCATATCCGAAGGCAGCGGTTTTCAGCATGCAGGCTCCGCCGAGGTCATCGACCGCTCCCTTCAGCGAAATGGGATCATCGACGACGCGGAAGCGGGCATGGGGGATGCCATGCTCGCGCAGGAAGCCCTTTTCCCGTTCACGATTCTGGCAGATGTGCAGCGCGAGCCTGGAGGGAAACACCGGCCGCCTCTGCTCGACCGCCTCGATGAACTCCCCCGGGATATTCTCGAATTCCATGGTGACGACATCCACGGCAGAGACGAAGTCCGAAACGGCTTCCGGGTTGAAGTAGGGTGCATTGATCTCCCGATCGGCAACCTGGCCGGCCGGGCTGGGAGGGTATTCGTCGGTGAACACGACGACCTTGAAGCCGCCGATGCGAGCCTCGCGCGCTAGCATCCGCCCGAGCTGGCCTCCGCCGATGATGCCGAGAGTCTGTCCTGGCTGAAGCATGTTCGGAATCTCGGAAAAACGCGTCGTCGCTCGTTGGTCTGCTGATTCAAGCAGGCAGCTCGGACTGCGAATCGAGAACTGCCTGGGTCTGCGTGGAACGGAAGGAGGAAAGTCTCTGCGCGAGCTCCGGATCCTGGAGGGCAAGGATTGCGACAGCGGAGAGGGCGGCATTGATAGCCCCGGCCTTGCCGATGGCCAGAGTTGGAACCGGAATGCCGGCGGGCATCTGCACGATGGAAAGCAGCGAGTCGACACCCTTGAGGACGCGCGACTCGATGGGCACGCCAAGGACCGGAAGCGTGGTCATCGAAGCGGTCATCCCCGGGAGGTGGGCCGCGCCCCCGGCACCTGCGATGATTACCTGGATCCCGCGTCCGGCGGCTCCCTTGGCATATTCGCAAAGCAGATCAGGAGTGCGATGGGCGCTGACGACGCGGGATTCGTGCACTACCCCGAACTCATCGAGTTGCCGGCTGGCGTGCTCGAGGGTCGGCCAGTCCGACGTGCTCCCCATGATAATGCCTACTTTCGCCATGATCGTTTGTGTTCTCTAAGCTGTCTCCTGATCCGCGATGAAGCGCTCTGCATCAAGTGCGGCGCGGCAGCCGTCACCCGCGGCCGTGATCGCCTGCCGGTAAACGTGGTCGGCCACATCGCCGGCTGCGAACAGGCCCGCGACGTTTGTTCTGGTCGTGCCGGCGGGTTGCTGGATGATGTAGCCGTTGTCGTCGGTTTCGACCAGGTCGCCGAGGAAACCGGCATTGGGTATGTGACCAATCGCTACGAAGACACATTTTACATCGAGTTCACGCTGCTCACCGTTGACCGTGTCCTCGATCTGCACGCGGGCCATTTCACCATTGTCATCAGTGATGTATTCGGTGACCACCGCGTTCCACACCGGTTCAATCTTGTCATTGGAAAGCACCCGATCGGCCATGATCCGCGAGGCGCGCAGCTCGTCGCGGCGGTGGATCAGGTAGACTTTCGAGGCGAAGCGAGTCAGGAAGACAGCTTCCTCGGCCGCGGAGTCCCCGCCACCGATGACGGCGACCGGCACATCGCGGTAGAAGGCGCCGTCGCAGGTCGCGCAGGAGGTCAGCCCGTGCCCAACGAGCTGTTTCTCGTTCTCCAGTCCGAGGTGCCGGGGCGAGGCGCCGGTGGCGATGATCACGGTCTTCGATTCACGGGTGTCTCCGCCCTCGAGGTGGACGATGAAATGACCGGCGGCGGTCTTTTCGACCTTTTGCACGGTGGCGTATTCGACCCGGGAACCGAATTTTTCTGCCTGCGCCTGCATTTGCATCATCAGCTCGGGACCCATGATGCCTTCCGGAAAGCCGGGATAGTTTTCGACCTCGGTGGTGGTGGTCAGCTGCCCGCCGGGTTGGGTTCCGGAGAGAATCAGGGGCGCCAGGTTGGCACGGGCGGTGTAGGTGGCGGCGGCAAATCCGGCACAGCCGGTGCCGATAATGAGAACATGTTCCATGCGGGGTCGGGTAAAGTGGATGGGAAGCTAAGCACCCGGCGAGAACTGGTCAAGGTGTAGAGCGACGAACTAATACATTGTTCGTAGTTTCTGCCCGGCATGGCAAGTCCGCAGGTCAATCAGTCAGCGGGAGCGCAGCACGAGAAAAAGAATCAGTGCCACGACCGGCACTGTGCAAGCCAGGATGATCATGAATGTGCGCATCGGCTTGCTGTGGTCTTCGGCGGGAATTTGCTGGTGGCGGCTGGTGGTGGTTGGCGGTTTGTGGCTGCTTCCGAACCCGTGCGTGCTTTGAGATGATGTGGCACTGGTGATCAGCTTGCGCGAATGCGATCCCCTGCCCGAGGTGATAAGACGGGAATCCGAGGCGTTTGATACCGCTGGTTTCACGGCTGATTCCGGTGCTTGCGCCACAATGGGAATAACCGGCTCGGCGGTCGGGATATCAGGCTCTGCGAACGGGATGACTGGCTCTGCGAACGGGATATCAGGCTCTGCGAACGGGATGTCGGGCTCTGCGAACGGGATGTCGGGCTCTGCGAACGGGATGTCGGGCTCGGCGAACGGGATGTCGGGCTCGGCGTCGATAGGTGTTGAGGTGGAGGCTGCATCAGTTGCGAGGGGCACGACCGGGTGCAGTGTCCCCGCCCTGCCTTCGGTGGCGGTCGCCAGTTCCGCCATGGCCGTGGCGGCGTTTTCGGGGCGATTTTCCATGTCCCTTGCGATCAGCTGGTTGACCCAATCCACGATGGCTGGCGAAAGATCGGGTCGCAGTTCCGCCAGCGGGGCCAGCCGGTGCTCGAGATGCGCCATCATCACGGCGGCGGCATTGTCACCGCCGAACGGGTAGCGTTGGCTCAATGCATAGTAGCACACGCAGCCCAGCGCGTAGAGATCGGTGCGCTTGTCCAGCGGTCGGCGTTCGAATTGCTCGGGCGCCAGGAAATAGATCGAGCCGAGGATGGCGTCACCGTGGGCGATGGTCTGAATGGTCGGCTTGAACGTGAGCTTGGCGAGGCCGAAATCCACGATTTTGACCTCGAAGCGACCGGTCGGAAGCCAGCGGATCATCAGGTTGGTCGGCTTGATATCGCGGTGGAGCATGCCGATGGATTGCGCCGCGATCAGTCCGTCCAGGCATTGCTCCGCCAGCCTGATAAAGTCGTCCTCAGTCAGCGCCCCGCGCGACACTGTGTCCTCCAGTGTCTCACCGTCGATGAATTCCATGACCACGAACGCACCATCCTCATCGACGCCGGCATCGAATACCTGGATGATGTTCGGGTGGCTGATGGAAGACATCAGGTTGGCCTCCCTGGCAAGCAGCTTATCCGGCGCCTCATCGATCTCGGACAGCTCCGGTGGAAGAAGGCGCTTGATGGCCACCACCCGCTCGAGCTGGTTGTCGTAGGCCTTGTAGACGGCTCCCACACCGCCTTCGCCGACCTTGCCTTTGATTTCGTAGCGTTCGATCACTGCGGGAGGGTGCGGAAATGGGTTTCTGGCGTGTGCTTCGACCGCTGTCAGGGCACAGAGATTGGCGTCAACAGCGGTGCCCGGGGCGTGGATGCCTGCGCGGGGTTGCGGTTGCCGGAATCAGAAAGTTTTTGAGTGTTTCTGCTGCCTTTAAGAAATGCATGATTGCCGGGGGAATCTCTCCAAGCGTGTCATCAGGTTTGCAAAAAGTCGAGCTTGAAGCGAACCTTGCAACCCAATGAAAGGCAAGCCCAGAAAAAGTGTGGGTGTGATCGAGACACAATTCTTTGATCACCCCGGTCGTTTCGCGCTCGCCTCTGGCGCGGAGTTGGAAAACTTCACGCTCGCCTACGAGACTTACGGCGAACTCTCCGCCGAGCGGGATAATGCGATCCTTGTGTTTCATGCCTTGAGCGGCAGCCAGCACGCCGCCGGCAGCAATACCGAGGTGGCGGGACTCGACGGCCGCTGGACGGCCGAGTGCCACGAGGGCTGGTGGGACAAGTTCATCGGGCCGGGCAAGGCGCTGGATACCGACCGCTTCTTTGTCATCTGCGCAAACTACCTGGGCGGCTGTTACGGGTCGACCGGGCCCGCCTCCAACCACCCGGTCGACGGCAAGCCCTATGGTTCCAGGTTCCCGCGGGTGGCGCTCTCTGACATCGTGCGCTCGCAGCTGGCACTGCTTGATTTCCTGCAGATCGGTCGCCTGCATGCCGCCGTCGGTGCCAGCGTCGGCGGTCTGCTTGCCCTGCAGTTGGCCACAGATCATCCTTCGCGGGTGCATAATGTGATTCCGATCGCCAGCGCCATGGCTACCTCTCTGCTCCAGCATCTACTCAACTTCGAGCAGATCACCGCCATCGAAAGTGATCCGAATTTCCGCGCCGGTGATTATTACGAGGGCGCCCACCCGGATGCGGGCCTGGCGCTGGCTCGCCGAATCAGCCATAAGACATTCGTATCCATCGAGACGATCGAGCAACGCGCCAGGCGTGAAGTCAGCCAACCCGGAGAGCATCTGTCCTGGTACGAGCCGCACCTGAGTCTCGAGTCCTACATGCTGCACCAGGGGGACAAGTTCGTGCAGCGTTTCGATGCCAATACCTACCTCAGGATTGTCGATGCCTGGCAACGCTTCGACCTGGTCGGCGCCCGTGGTGGCACCGATGCGCAAGTTTTTGAAGCCTGTGGCGATCAGCATTATCTGGTGTTCACGATCGACAGCGACGTCTGTTTTTATCCGGATCAGCAGGCGCGATTGAAGCAGGCGCTCGAGGTTGCCGGAGTGTCGAACATGCACATTACGGTGCACTCCTCCAAGGGGCACGATTCGTTCCTGCTGGAGCCGGAGCTGTTCACGCCGCACCTGACCTACGCGTTGCGCATGTGGTTGTGAGGCGTTGGAGGAGAGGAAAAGCAGCTGAAAGAGCCTGTGGGCCAGGAGCGGCATGCTGACCAGCGACTGAAGGCCGTCACCGCCGCCGGATTCATTGGAGAGGGTGCTCAGTTGCCGGAGCTGGCGCAGTTTCATCGCTTCGGATCGCAATCCCGGCGGTATGCAGGGCCGCGGCCGTATCCGGGGGGAGCGGACGATCGGTGACCAGCAGATCGATTTCCGCGGGCGCCGCGAAGACGTAGTCGGCTTTTGTTCCGATCTTTGAATGGTCCGCCAGCGCGCAGTTCCAGGTGCTCAGTTCGATGATCCGCTGCTTGGTGCGGGCGCGGTCCTCGGAGGGTTCGGTAGCCCCGTGCGTGGCGTCGATGCCGGTGCAGGAAAAGAAGAAGCGGTCGATCTTGAGTCGGGAGGCTGTCAGCTCGGTGAGCAGCCCGCCGAAGGAGACACTGACGGGGTCGAACACACCGCCGAGCTGGACGAGCTGGTGGTTGCGGTGGGTGGCGACCCGCCGGGCCACCAGCAGGGACGGTGTGATGACGCGCAGCGGCAGGTCCTCGGGCAGGAACTCGACCATCGCCAGGGCGGTTGAGCTCTCATCCAGCAGGAT
>JBDQJG010000030.1:0-22050 GCA_040263955.1 Verrucomicrobiales bacterium | reverse complement strand
CCGCAACATTGATATCAGCAGTCGTGACGACGTCTCCTGCCTCGACCCGTGCTCCGAGGGCGCGACGAAAAGCCAAGCGGCGGGTCTTGCGATTGACTTCCTTCGAATAATCCCTGGGGAGCGGACCGAAAACGGTGCCGCCACCTCTCCAGATGGGCGAAGAGGTCCGACCA
Organism: Verrucomicrobiales bacterium; assembly: GCA_040263955.1. Lineage (GTDB taxonomy): Bacteria > Verrucomicrobiota > Verrucomicrobiia > Verrucomicrobiales > DEV007 > CALSSN01. Next base: position 21,877 of record JBDQJG010000030.1, on the reverse strand, counting down.
GCACGAGCCCGGCCCGTGCCTTTCTGGCGCCACGGCTTCTTATTGGAGGCAGCGACTTCTCCCCGGGTCTTGGTGGAGGCAGTACCCTGCCGCCGATTGGCCCGGATGGCGGTCACGACGTCATGCACGGCCTGGTTGCCCTTGTCGCTATCGACAACGAGATCAAGTTTTGCCTCCCGGGCTTCGGCTGCTGAAAATGCTTTTCCTGCCATGGTTCTTACTGGGTGATGGTCAAAAATGTTGGTATCTGTTTCTCCGCGGAAGAGAGTGCCATCTCATGCGCTCTCGCCGGCCTGTTTGAAGGCCTGCTTGACGGCCTATTCATTGGCATCAGTTACCTCCGCGGCCTGCTTTTTCGGTGGCCAGTTGTCAGGCAATGCCTTTTTGACTGCGGGCCGAACGATCACATAACTTCCCTTCGAACCGGGCACTGCTCCCTCGATCAGAAGTACATTTTCATCGGGACGCGACTGGACGACTTTGAGATTCTGCACTGTCTTACGGTCATTGCCGAGGCGTCCCGGCATCTTGGTGCCCTTCCAGACACGACCGGGCGTCGAGCCAGCCCCGATAGCTCCCGTCCTGCGGTGCATCATCGAACCGTGAGTCATACGCAAACCACCGAATCCATGCCGCCTCACTGCTCCCTGAAATCCCCGCCCCTTGGAGGTTCCGATCACGTCTACCCACTGTCCGTCGGCAAACATAGATGCAGTGAAATCGATATCGTCAACGCTCTCGAGATTGTCGTCAGAATCGACCCGGAACTCACGCACATACTTGCGCGGCGCGGAGCCGTGCTTCTTGAAATGACCTGCCGCCGGCTTGCTGAGCCTCTGCTCTTTCTGCTCGGTGACGCCAAGCTGCACAGCTGCATAACCATCGGTCTCGGTCTTCTTGACCTGAACGACGCTATTTCCGGAGACATCAATAACCGTGACGGGAACGGCACGACCTTCTTCATCGAAGACATGGGTCATACCAACTTTTTTTCCTAAGAGACCTAAGCTCATGAGCGTATGAGTAAACTCGAGACGAGTTGAATGGTTGATTGAGACAATAAAAGAAGCGGGCCTTAAATACGAATCTGGATATCCACGCCGGCAGGCAGATTGAGTTTTTTGAGCTCGTCTACAGTGCGTGCAGTCGGATCAACAATATCAAGTAAACGCTTGTGAGTACGAATTTCGAACTGCTCGGCGGACTTCTTGTTCACATGGGGCGAACGATTGACGCTGAATTTCTCGATCCGGGTGGGAAGCGGCACGGGTCCGGCTACTTTTGCCCCGGTGCGCTTGGCAGTATCGACAATCTCCACGGTGGAGCGCTCGAGCACTCGGCTGTCATAAGCGCAAAGACGAATCCTGATCTTCTGGTTTTGCATGGCGTGAAAAGAAAAAGTGACTTGCTGGGTTGCTTGCTGATACGGATAAACTAGGCACAACGACGCTCGATCAACTCATCGGCGATACGCTGGGGAATGGGCTCGAAATGGGAAGGCTCCATACTGAACGAGGCGCGGCCGCTCGACAGGGTGCGGATGTCCGTGCTGTAACCGAACATCTCCGCAAGCGGCACGACCGCCTTGATGATCACCAGTTTGTTGCGCGACTCGATGGCTCCGATCTGTCCGCGGCGACGATTGAGATCACCGATAATATCTCCCTGGTAATCTTCCGGAGTCGCACACTCGACGCTCATGATCGGCTCGAGCAACTGCGCGGACGCATTTTCCAGTGCATGGCGCATGGCTAGAATACCAGCCACGCGGAATGCCTGCTCGTTGGAGTCGACATCATGACTGGAACCGCCGACAATCTCAGCGTGGAGATCGACTACCGGGTAGCCGGCGATCACGCCGCTGCCGGTAGCTTCCTCGACCCCTGCAAGGGCTGCCCGAATAAACTCTGCGGGTATATCGCCACCGACCACCTTCGACTCGACTGCGACACCCGCGCCCCGATCCGCTGGCCGGATACGCAACAGAACGTGACCATAGTGACCAGTCCCACCTGTCTGCTTGATGAACTTGCCCTCGCCCTCGGCCGTTGCGGAAATCGTCTCACGGTATGCAATCTGCGGCTTGCCGGCACGCACCTCTACGTTGAAGTCGCGCACCATACGGTCGCAAAGGATCTCCAAGTGAAGTTCACCCATTCCAGAGATGATTGTCTGGCCCGTCTCCTCATCCGATGACACCACAAAGGTCGGATCCTCTCCCGAAAGACGCCGCAATGCCTCGGAAAGCTTTTCCTGGTCAGCTGTACTGCGGGGCTCGATCGCCATCGACATGACCGGAACCGGGAAGGTGGGAGGCTCCAGCAGGATATCAAAGCCGGAAGCCGCCAGCGTATCGCCGGTTGTAATATCTTTGACGCCGACCACCGCCGCGATATCACCCGCGTGGCACGTCTCCACATCCCGAAACTCATTTGCCTGGATTCTCACCAGTCGACCAATCCTCTCACGTTTGCGTGTCCGCGAATTGAACACCACCTCGCCCTTGGAAATGCTTCCCGAATACACCCGGAAAAACGCGAATTTACCGAACTTGTCTGAGGCAAGCTTGAAGGCCAACGCACAGAAGGGGGCCGAATCATCCGTCGGTGCAATGACCACTTTCGAGCTATCATCCGGATGCTGACCAGAGGCGGCTGGCACGTCGAGCGGTCCGGGAAGATAATCGACCACGGCATCCAGCAGTCCCTGCACACCCTTATTCTTGAATGCGGATCCACCGATCACGGGGACGATGCTTCCGGCTATGGTCGCCCGGCGAAGCGCCATCTTGATCTCACCCGGCTCCAGCGCATCTTCATCAAGATATTTCTGCGCCAATTCCTCATCCACGTCGACGAGTGCCTCGATAAGAATTTCGCGTGCCCGACCGGTGATATCTCGAACATCAGCGGGAAGATCCTCGATCTTATACGTTGAGCCGAGAAGATCGTCATCGGCATATCGGACCGCCTTGCCGTTGACAACATCGATCTGCCCCTGGAGTTGATCCTCCGATCCGATGGGAATGAGAATCGGCACCGCATTGGCACCGAGCTTTTCGCGGATATCCCCGACCACGGAATCAAAATCAGCACCGATCCGATCCATCTTGTTGACAAACGCAATCCGGGGGACGCGATACTTATCTGCCTGGCGCCACACCGTCTCAGACTGGGGCTGCACTCCCGCTACTCCACAGAACACTGCGATTGCGCCATCAAGCACCCGCAGGGAACGCTCCACCTCAGCAGTGAAATCCACGTGACCGGGCGTATCAATGATGTTGATGCGCAACTCCTCTGCCTCGAAAAGTTTGGCCACACCCTGCTCACTGCGCTGCTTCCATCCGCAGGTCACGGCTGCCGAGGTGATAGTGATTCCCCGCTCCTGCTCCTGCTCCATCCAATCGGTAGTTGCCTGGCCCTCGTGGACCTCACCGATCTTGTGAATCATGCCGGTATAAAACAAAATGCGCTCGGTGAGCGTCGTCTTGCCCGCATCAATATGAGCGGCGATCCCGATATTACGGGTCCGCTCAAGGGAAAACTCCCTCTCTGACGAATTGGCTGACATGACAAGAAACTCAAAACTGATAGTTCAACGACCTTGATGATCTTCCAGAAAATACGGTGCGACTTAAAGCGGCATAAAACGACGATCCGGGAGCAGGAGGTGACCTGAAAATGAGATGGAAAAAATAAGCAAAAACAAAAATTAGAAACGGAAATGAGCAAACGCCCTGTTGGCCTGGGCCATCTTATGGACTTCATCCCGCCTGCGAACCGATGAACCCTGATTCTGGGAAGCGTCCTTGATCTCATTGGCCAATGCCACGTGCATGGGCACCCCTTTCCGGGAACGGGCGAAACTCACGATCCAACGCATTGCCAGCGACTCCTGCCGATCAACGGCAACTTCCAGGGGCACCTGATACGTGGCGCCACCCACACGGCGGCTTTTTACTTCCACCCGCGGCTTGGCATTCTCAATCGCGCGATTGACTACTTCGAGAGGATCCACCGTTTCAGTTCCCTCATTGGCGCGCTCGATCGCTGCATACACGATACGCTCAGCCAATGACTTCTTGCCGGCTCGCATGACTCGATTCACCAACTTCGCGACGAGTGCACTCTCGTAGCGGGGATCGCTCAACTCTTTTTTATGACGGACGCGTCTTCTTCGTGACATCGTTCTGGAATAGGTAAAATGTAACAATCGAACCGGAGCCACTCTCTTGTGGGCCCGGCATCTCTAATCAGCTGCTCTTCGGACGCTTACTGCCATATTTCGAACGACCTTGCTTCCTGCCATCCACGCCAAGCGTGTCGAGGGCTCCACGAACAATGTGATAACGCACGCCGGGAAGGTCTTTCACCCTGCCGCCCCGAACCAGCACGATCGAGTGTTCCTGAAGATTGTGCCCCTCGCCGCCGATGTAGGCGATCACCTCCTGACCGTTGGTCAATCGCACCTTCGCGACCTTCCGCAAAGCAGAGTTCGGCTTTTTGGGCGTCCGGGTCATCACCTGAAGACAGACTCCCCGGCGTTGTGGACATCGAGACAGGGCAGGAGCCTTCGACTTGTCGGTCTGCTTCTTGCGCCCTTTATTTACGAGCTGGTTGATGGTCGGCATAATTTGCTTTCTGTAGCGTGATGCCGACTACTGGAACCAGCCGAAAAAACCGGCTAATGCGCGTCTTCTCCGGAGCTGCTCCCGATAGTCGGCCCCGGAAGGGAAGGCCTTGCCATCCTTCGAGGGGACGCGAACATACGAAGATGGGCCCCGTAGGCAAGCGCTAAAACACAAATTTTTTCAGCTCTGTTTTCGAACAGATTCAAGGCCTTTCCCAACTGATCTGTCCGACACCGCCATGACCGATGAAACCAACCAACCGGATTCCCCTGATAACGACGATTCCGACTTGCGGCTGGAGCAGCGCCGGCCGCCCGTGTCAGTGGCCTGCAAGGGATTTTTTCTGCTCCTGATGAGCTTTTTGGTGTTCTGCATCGGCTGGTCGCTCGGGAATATCACGAGCAGACAGCAACTGACCAGCCAAATCTCTCGAACGTCCGGGAGGAATGTGTTTCTAAGCGCACAGAACCGACGCCTGGCAGCCGAAACAAACCGAACGCAGCAAGCAGCAGCTGACGCTGCAGCAGAGACCGCCATCACCAAAGCGCACGTCGAAACCCTGCAAAAACAGATTGCTGAAATCGAACAGCAGGCAGCTACCCGGCAACAGGCCATGCAGGAGATTCACACCTCGCAGCAGGAACGCTTGGAGAAGATGCTTCGCGAACTCGAAGATACGCGCGCACAATTCAAACGCTACCGCGAGGCGCACAGAGAATTCCTGCGCGAAGACGCTAAAGGCGAGATACTGGGCGACCTGTCCTACCGCGACCAAACGTTCACAAACGCGATCATCGAGGGCATTACCCCTGCAGGAATCGATATCCGCCACGAAGCTGGAGCCGCGAGGCTGCTGTTTCCGCTCCTGCCCGCTGAAATGCGTGATCGATTCGCATACGAGCCCGATGAGGCTGCCGAGTACCTGGCAGTGGAGCGCCGGCACTGGCTGCAGAACAGAGCCATCGCTGACAATGCACGCCTCAGCGCAGAGAGAGAGCTCCAGGAAAGGGAAAGACGCATCGCCACGCGACAGGCGGAGAAGGAGGTCGACAAAATCCTCGAAAAACTTGCATCTGCGAAAAAATCATTGGCCTTCTGCAAGAGCAAGCTCGGACAACCAGGCAGGATCGCGCCCGCAGGTTATGAGTGGAAAATCCGCCAGCTCGAGAGAGATATCACCGCCTACGAAACGCAACTCGAGGAATTCGGTATCTTCCACCAAAGGTTTCCAGGCCAATGAAAGCCAGTTGGATCCATGGGCACGCTCAGCCCTTGAACGAAGCTGCACACTCCTGCCGGGTTCTCCCTCAGCGTCTTGACGCACGATTTTCCAACCGGATCGCAACCGCTCCTCGACAAGAAAACCTGACTGCCACCAGAGAGAACAACCAGATCGACTACGCTTAAGTTACACCGCAATGCACATTCCCTCGCTGATAGAAAAAAAACGCACGGGCGGAAAGCTCTCCGCCGATGAGATCCGCTTCCTGATCGAATCCTTCACTTCCGGCAGTCTTCCAGATTACCAGATGAGTGCACTGGCTATGGCTATCTATTTCCAGGGGATGGACGATTCGGAGACGGCCACACTCACCGACGCCATGCTGCACAGCGGCGAGTCCCTCGTACACCCACCCGGTCACCCCATGATTGTCGACAAGCATTCAACCGGAGGAGTCGGCGACAAGGTATCCTTGATACTCACGCCGCTGCTGGCCTGCGACGGCAAGTGGATCCCGATGATTTCCGGGAGAGGCTTGGGAATCACCGGGGGCACCCTCGACAAGCTCGAGTCGATTCCCGGATTTCGCTGCAACCTCGAAATTGACGAGATCCACACCATTCTCGAGTCCAACGGATGCGTCATCACCGGGCAGACCAAGGGACTCTGCCCGGCAGACAGAAAACTCTACGCCCTGCGCGACGTGACCGGCACGATACCCGCGCCAGCACTGATCGCCGCCAGCATCATGAGCAAGAAACTGGCGGAATCTCTGGACCGGTTGGTCCTCGATGTAAAATTCGGCTCGGGCGCATTCATGCAGACCACGCAGCAGGCCCGCTCACTTGCAGACACGATGCTCGCCATCGGCAGGAACCTCGGCGTGGAGACTCGCACCGTGCTCACCCCGATGAGCGAGCCGCTCGGGCACGCCGTGGGTAATGCCCTCGAATTGCGGGAGGCCATCGAAACACTTCAGGGAAAAGGACCCGGTGACCTCGTTGCACTTGTCCTAGACCTCGCCACCGAAGTCTCCACCACGTCGAGAGAGCACCTCGCAGGGCTGCTCACGGACGGATCCGCGCTGGACAGGTTCCGCACCATGATATCCGCCCAGGGTGGGGACGTGGAAAGTCTCGACTCGATCGGAACGCTCCATCAGGCCCTCTTCCGAGCCGACGTCAAAGCCGAGCACTCGGGCACCTTGCTGACTGTCGATGCCGGAACCGTCGGCCGCGCCCTGCTGCGGATCGGGGCCGGCCGCAAGGCACTCAATGATACGATCGACTTCTCGGTGGGAGCCGACGAAATCCTGAAAACGGGCACTGAAGTCAGAGCCGGAGATTCCCTCATGCGGGTCCACGCGTCATCCAAAGAATCTCTTGCCCAGGCAGTCAGCGAGATCGCCGGCGGCATCCACATCGCCTGACAGGACAGATCCCACCAAGAAACACGCCATCCGGCGGCGCCAGACACCCCCTGATTCTACTTCTATCCAATCGAGGGCAGGATTTCCACGATATCGGCAAAAGCAATCCCCTGCGCATCGCTGAGCACGTTGCATCGTCCAAAAAGCCGAGCTCCGACTGGTGCCTGCAGAAGGTCCCCGAGGTTCTCGCCGATGCGAATCTGGAAATATCCCCGCGGATGACTGCCGTGCGCGATCCCTTCCTCCTCGAGGATAGAGCCGAGCGGCCGTTGCCCGGACCTGATGCGACGGCGAACCGGTTCAGCAAATGACTCGAGCTGGATACCGATGGCTCCATATTCCACAGCTTCTCGCGCCCGCTGTCCCACCTCCCGATCGAGCACGACCGCACGCATCACACAATCTTCCGATTCAACCTGCTGCAGAACCCGAAGGCCGATTTCTGCCGCGTGAAACCGTGCAAGGGTCGGCGTCATATCCGTATCATGCACCAGCAAAGTGCGGTAGGGCTCGGGGATCTGCTCTCCCGCCATGAGCGTCACATCCAGCGCGCCTCCATCGCCCAGGAAGAAATACAACGGCATGAGCAGGTCAAGCTCCGTGCTCGCAGGAGAGGGGGTGGTGGGAGAATCGTGGTGCATGACGAAATGGGACGCTTCAAACAGCACGCATACTCAGGCATAGTGTGGTCCCCGATGACGGTCGAGGAAAAAGCGGTGCAGTAGCCGATCGATCTGCAGCAACCCGGCACGGCTCAGGCATACCTTCTCCGCATCGACGACCGCGAATCCCTGTCGCGCGAGTTCGGATAACTCGGAGCGATAAAACTCCCCGGGATCAATGCCATGCTTTTGCCGATAGAAGGCGAGATCACATTGTCCCAACTTCAAGCGCAGAATGAATTCCCTGACAAAGCGTTCCTCGGGATCGGTGACGTATGCCCGGTGCACAGCATGGTGACCCCCACCCTCCCCAACGCGATCAATGTAGCGGCCGATGTCGTTCTCGTTCTGCATGTGCACACCCCCGATGTGGCCGAAGCTTGCCACCCCGAGAGCCAGTATGTCGGATCCACCGAATAGATGATCCCGGTAGACGAAGTGAACGCGCTTCGGATCCTTGACCACAGTGTAGGCACTTGTCACGGTGTATCCGGCCTCCTCGAACAGGCGGAATGCACGATCGACCCATCGCCGCTTGGTCGCCCACGAAGCTACCGGGGCAACCGTCTTGCCAGCCGCCTTCATTTCCCGATAAATTCCCGTGTTATAGGGAATTTCCATCTGGTAAATGGTCACCATGTCAGGCGCGAGTGCGATGGTTTTCTCCACGGTGCGCAGCCAGTTGGCTTCCGTCTCGCCCATCATGCCGGCAATCAGGTCGATGTTGACCTGGTCAAATTCGGCCGCCATCGCCGCCTGACAGGCCCACTCTGCCTCACTGCTCCGATGCGCTCGCCCGTTCAGTTCGAGAATATCATCATCGAAACTCTCAATACCCAGGCTCAGGCGCGTCACTCCGACCTCTTTGACTGTTGCGATTTTCTTCTCGCTGAGTGTTCCAGGCTCACATTCGAAAGCAACTTCCCGAGCCTCATCCCAGGGCATCAGGTCCTTCATTCTCGATGTCAATTCAGAGAGTTGCGCAGCAGAAAGATAAGACGGGGTTCCGCCTCCGAAATAGACACAGTCCAGACGTCGTCCACTGAAATACGGCGTGGCGACATAATTTTTCAGTTCCCTCAGCGTGGCATCGAGATAACCACGAATTTCCTCCGCACTTTTCTCCGTATAAACTCGAAAATAACAAAAATGACACCGGCGACGACAGAACGGAACGTGATAATAGAGCCCCAGAGGAATCTGCGGGTCGGCGGTGCGATCAAGCAGACGATTCACTTCGCCAACCTGCTGCCCCTGCCAGAATGCAAACGGTGGATAATTGGCAACGAAATAATTCCCAACCTCGGTGTCGGCACTCACCGGGGAGGGCTCTTCTCCCGCTGCGTCAACCTGCGCACGCAAAGCAGCCTCCGACTGAGCAGACTGATTGGTGACTGGATTCCTGGGTGACATGATGCCGAAAAACTATGGGATTTTATGCAATACTGACAGCCCGCACAGGCCATTCACATACCGGAAATTTCCGCCTGCAGCCCTGTCGATATACACCATAGCCTGCGCGATTCATCCCACAACGCTTATCAACCCCGCCGGGGACTCTACGTGGTCGCTTGCAGAGTTTGCCTCTCGCGTCTAGGCTCCCGGCTATCCGAAATCATGATGAACCGGATGACAGCATCAGTTTCGCAGGCCCATGCCACAAGCCATTCCTCGGCACATACTGATGCTGCCCGCCTCAATTGCGAGGTTCTTGTTGATCACGCCGGATGCCGGCCGCCACTCGCAGCCACGACTTACCTTTTTAGAACAATCCTAACTTCCCTTCCAGAATGTCTCATATCTCAACGCAAAACGACCCCCCCCTGAATCCCGATCGCAAACGCCGCCGCCGAAGAACCAACCAGGAAAACAGCGACCCGAACCGCTCCCCGCGAAACAGGCAAACCCTCAAAGCAGGCGAGCAGAAACGCCGGGGCAACCCGAAAAGTCGGCAATCACGAAACCGCGGAAGCCGTGGCGGCCAAAGTTCCGGAACCTTCCAACGGACTGCTCGCAACGGGGAACGGCCGAAGCCAGCACTCTGGCGACGATTGCTGGAAACCCTGACTTTCGGAATCTTCAAGGCCGATCCATATTTCGTGCCGGGATCCGAACGCTTCGCCCGAACAGGTTCGACCGTGCAATCTGCCCGGGAGAAGACTGGCAACCGGTCCGCTACGAAGCAACGCAGCCGCCACGGTTCGCCCGAAAATGGCAGGCGAAATGCAGAGCGATCGAAAAAAGTCTCCAGTGAGCGGACTGCGCAGGTCATCGAAGTAACCTCAGCACGCTGTTTTGTGGGCAATCTTTCCTACGATGTCGCTGAAGAAGAACTTCAGCAGCTTTTTTCACAAGCAGGCACAACCAATTCCGTGGAACTGGTCATCAACAGCCGAACGGGCAGATCAAAAGGCTACGGCTTTATCACCATGGCATCGATCGAGGAGGCCAGGATCGCCGTTGAGCGCTTTCACAACCACGATCTCAAGGGTCGCAGCATGGTCGTAAACGGTGCAAAATCCAGTGGTCCCAAGGACTCGTCGACCTCGCCGGAAGAGTGATCGACAAGCCGTCACCCCGTCACGACCCCGGGCATCGCAAGCACTCCGTTGCTCATCAGAAACTTCCCTGGGTGATCATCCCATCCATGATGGCGTTGAATGTCGCACTTGGTCGCATGGCAGCATCGGCCCTCGCATCATCTGGTCGGTAGTAGCCACCCACGTCCATGGCCACGCCCTGGCAATCAATCAATTCGCTGGTGATTGCCTCCTCGGCAGCAGCAAGCGCCGCCGCCGTCGGGGCAAAGCGAGCCTCGAGTTCGGCATCGCCACAACAGGCCAGTGCCTGCGCCCAGAAAAGCGCGAGATAGAACTGTGATCCGCGATTATCGATCTCACCAACCTTGCGGGAGGGCGCCTTGTTCTCGAGCAAGAGCCTGGTCGTCGCGTCATCCAGTGTGCTCCCGAGCATTCTGGCCTTTGCATTGTCGAACACGCCAGCAAGATGTTCCAACGAGACGGCAAGCGCGAGAAATTCTCCCAACGAATCCCAACGCAGGTGGTTCTCCTTCTCGAACTGCTGGACATGCTTCGGCGCGGAACCACCGGCACCGGTCTCGAACAGGCCCCCGCCCTTCATCAGCGGCACGACCGAGAGCATCTTCGCCGAAGTGCCAACCTCCAGAATGGGGAACAAGTCGGTCAGGTAGTCACGCAGCACGTTCCCGGTCACCGAGATGGTGTTCTTGCCCTGACGCAGGCGCGCGCAGGACAAGCGAGTCGCCTCGACCGGCGACAGGATCAGGATCTCCAGGCCATCGGTGTCGTGCTTCTCGAGACAAGCCTCGACCTTGCTGATGAGCTGGGCATCATGCGCACGAGTTTCGTCCAGCCAGAATACAGCCGGGTCACCGGTGGCGCGGGCCCGCGCCACGGCGCGTTTGACCCAGTCACGAACCGGCTCATCCTTGACTTGGCAGGCCCGCCAGATATCGCCGGCCTCGACCTTGTGCTCGATCAGAACGTTCCCTGCCGCATCCACAATCCGCACCGTGCCATCGGCTGGAATCTCGAAGGTCTTGTCATGTGAACCGTATTCCTCCGCTTTCTTAGCCATCAGGCCGACATTCGGCACCGTTCCCATGACTTTGGGATCAAACGCACCTTTCGCCTTGCAGTCCTCGATCACCGCCTGGTAAACCCCTGCATACGAACTGTCGGGGATAACAGCAATGGCGTCTCGGACAGCGCCGTCACGATCCCAGAGTTGCCCCGAATTCCGGATCATGGCCGGCATCGAGGCATCGATGATGATGTCGGAGGGCACGTGCAAGCCGGTGATCCCCCGATCAGAATCGACCATGGCAAGGTCCGGGCCGGCAGCGTAAATCGCATCAATGTCGGCGGCAATTGCCTCCTGCCTGTCGGCCGGAAGACTGGCAATCCTGGCCACGAAATCTCCGAAGCCATTCCTGAAATCCACAGCGAGTTCATCGATCAGGTCACCATGCTTGACCAACAGGTCACGGAAAAAAACACGCACGGCATGCCCGAAAATGATCGGATCGGAAACCTTCATCATGGTCGCCTTCATATGCAGGGAGAAGAGGATCCCCTCCTCTCTGGCGGCCACGACCTGTTCCTCGAGAAACGCGAGAAGTGCCTTTTTGCTCATGAACGTCGCGTCGATAATCTCTCCCTCCTCGAGTTGCGCGGCCGCGCGCAGCACCGTTGTGGTTCCGTCCGAGGCCTCGTGCTCGATCGTGAACGTCGTAGCCGCGGGGACAATCACCGATTTCTCATTGGAACGAAAATCATCGTGAGCCATGGTAACCACGCGCGTTTTCGAATCTGACGACCAGGCTCCCATCGAGTGCGGATTGGCACGGGCGTATTCCTTCACTGCTTTCGGTGCCCGACGATCTGAATTCCCCTCTCGCAGCACCGGGTTGACCGCGGAACCCTTGATCCGATCGTAGCGCTCCTTGACGGCAGCTTCCGTCTCATCAGCCGGTTCCCCGGGGTAATCCGGAATGTCGTAGCCCTGCGACTGCAACTCCGCAATACAGGCCTTCAACTGCGGAATGGAGGCGGAAATATTGGGCAGCTTGATAATATTCGCTGCCGGCGACTGAGTCATTTCGCCAAGCTCTGCAAGCGCGTCCCCTACCCTCTGATCTTCAGCAAGTTTCTCAGGAAAATTAGCGATAACCCGCCCGGCAAGCGAGATGTCACGGATTTCCACGGTGATTCCGGAAGTCCCTAAAAAGGCGCGGATAATCGGAAGCAACGAGCGAGTGGCGAGAGCCGGGGCCTCGTCTGTCTGGGTGTAGAGAATAGTTGGCTGGTTGACCATGATTATTGGTGAATTGAGAGATGCGGGGAAAGCCGCGTTGCGATGACGCGAGGCAGACTATCTGCCACTGCCTGCCACGGGCAAGCTCCAATTCGACGGTTGATTCCTCCGGCCATCGGGGCCATCTAGTCGCATCATGGCATACCAACTTCCACCACTTCCCTACTCCAACGACGCCCTCGAGCCCCACATCGACGCGCTCACCATGGAAATCCACCACGACCGGCACCACAATGCCTACGTCACCAACCTCAATGCCGCTCTCGAAGGTGTCGACGTCGGCGACAAAACGATCGAGGAACTCATCGCGGATCTCGACAACCTTCCCGAGGACAAGCGCACTGCCGTACGCAACAACGGCGGCGGGCACGCCAACCATTCGCTGTTCTGGACCCTGCTCAGCGGCTCCGGAGGCGGCGCACCACAGGGTGAACTCGCCGCCGCCATCGATGCCGCCTTCGGCAACTTCGACGCGTTCAAGGAAACTTTCACCAAGGCCGGGATGACCCGCTTCGGGTCCGGCTGGGCATGGCTGGTGGTCAAGAGCGACGGTTCGCTGGCGGTAACCTCGACCCCGAACCAGGACAGCCCGCTGATGGACGGCTCGGGCACCCCGATCCTGGGGCTCGATGTCTGGGAGCACGCCTACTACCTCAACTACCAGAACAAGCGCCCGGACTACATCGGCGCGTTCTGGAACGTGGTCGACTGGTCGGCCGTTGCCGAACGTTTCGCTGCTGCTTCAGCATAACCACCCCACGCTGCAATCCTTCCGTTCCCGGCCTTCACAGGCCGGGGGACCCGCTCTGGTAAGCCATTACCACTGAGCGGGTCTTTTTTTTGAAGATCGAGTGGCTCTGGCTAAACTCCCTGCCCTGCTGCATTCAAGCTGGAATCACGCTTGTCTGCCTGTATCCCGCCGTGCAGACCTTCCGCCTTACTTGATCGGCTGGATCGAGTAGATGCCCTTGGTCATGCAGTAGGCTTCCTCCAGGCCGAGCCGCTTCTGCTCGTGCCCCGCCCCCCAACTGTCGGAGAACACGATCTCCTGCTGGCGATCGTCGTAGCCGATGATCAACCGCATGTGCCCACCCCGACTCTGGGAAATCCGCTTCGGCTCCTCATAAATCCCGACCGTCACCGTCCAGAGCAGCGGAATGCCGGCGTCAATCGTACGCTTGACCTCGCGCTCGAATTTGCTGATACCTGACTTGCTCTTCAGGCGCGCCTCCCTCAGGACCTCAGGATCGAACTTGTCGAAATTGTACCACTGGTTGGCACCGGCACCGTCCGGGACCTCACTCTTGTCCATACGTTTGGCAGCGCGGTTGTAGTCCTTGGTCAGGTCCTCCATGTCGCCGTAGTCCATCTCTTCGTGCGCCTTGACCCGCGTCTTGAACCGCCCGGCGAGTCGCCCGATCTCCTCGACCATCTCTTCCACACTGGTTCCCTTGTTCGGATCTGCCCCGGAAAGCTGGGCCAGTTCATGCATGGTGACCTGCAGACCGTAGTAGCTGAACACGCGCGAGGCCGTCGCGACAACGCAGTATCCCTTACCTCCCTGATCGACCATCGGGATATTGTCGATGAACACCGCACCGTCCTCCTTTACCAGGTTGTCGGGCAGGCTGGCCTTGGCTACCGGACCCTTCTTTTGTCCGTCCAGTTGCTCCTCGATGAGGCTTTTCACCACCACCGGAGCGACCCGCAGCCGGATGAATTGCGACTGGAAATCATCCGTACGCCCCGAAGAACTGTATTCCAGAAGGTAGGCCCGATCCGGCAGCGTCCACATCACACCGTCCGCCTTGACAGCACTCTTGCTATCCTTGCCGCGGTTCTCCATTTCAACCCCGGTGACCTCATCGAGAAAAGCCGCCCAGTCACGAATCGTCTCATTGAACTTCTCACGCCCGTCCCGACCGCTCATGACACCGTCATCCCCACGATTGTGAATGGAGATCTGCACCAGGGTGGGCTTGTCATCCACAAAATAAACGATACTCTCGCCCACCTTCCGACCTTCCACGGTCAGTCCGCTGTTGATCGAGCGGGCCGAATCCTTCGCCTCGGATGTCCATTGAAAGCCAAGCGCACCATGCTCCTGCATGAAAGTCTCACCGGTTCCATCCGCCCAGAAGCTCTCCCCCTTAATGAGGACACCCAGCGGGTCAGCCAGGGTGACTGCCGGCAGGAAGAACAACAACATGATAGAAATCGTGCAGCTTTTCATTGCCTACGATTGCCGGCCCTTGCCTCCGTCGTCAAGCCGTCGCTGGCCAATGGCGGCGAGCTCTTCTAATCCCCGACAGCCACCGCGCTAGCAGCGGCCGCGGTGTCAGTATGAGTCAGGCTGAGCTGGATCTGCCGAATCCCAAGCCCCTCGACGTAGGCCTTCGTTTTTCCATGCAGGGTGACATGGGGTTGGCCCCGCTCGTCCCTGCGCACCTCCATCTCGACCCACGAGACCTCACCGGCAATCCCCGTTCCGAGCGTCTTGCTGATCGCCTCCTTGGCAGCGAAGCGGGCAGCGAAATGCCGGGGAGCGGCATCACCCATCGAGCGGCAATAATCCTGCTCTCCGGCAGTGAAAATACGATCGAGAAAGCGCTGACCCGAGGTCTCGATCGAGCGACTGATCCGCCCCACCTCTACCATGTCGATACCGATACCGTGAATCTTCATCAATGGTGCCTGGGTGGCGGATTTTCCAGCTTCGCCCCCACGGGATAGCGATCCATGACCGCGCGGATCTCCCGGATCGCTTCCAGCAGCCCGACAGATACCGCCCGTGAAATGATATGATGGCCGATATTGAGCTCGACAAGGTGCCGCACCCCGAAGAGGTCTGGAAGATTCGCCACCGTAAGGCCATGGCCGGCATTGACCTGCAGCCCGCATCCATGAGCCACCTCCGCGGCACCAGCCAGCCTGAGTGCCTCCGTTCTGCGCCCCTCTCCGGTCGCATTGGCGAAACTGCCCGTATGCAGCTCAACCATCTCGGCCCCGGTCCTTGCCGCGGCCTCGATCTGCTCCCTGATCGGATCGACAAAGAGGCTGACCCGGATGCCTCGCGAGTTCAATTTCTCGACCGTATCGGTGACCTCGACCAGCTGACCAATCACATCAAGGCCGCCCTCGGTAGTCACTTCCTCGCGCTGCTCGGGCACCAGGCACGCCGAGTGCGGAACCAGCTCCATTGCGATAGCGACGATCTCGGGCGTAATACCCATCTCGAAATTCAGTCTCGTCGCGATCCGCTCCTGCAATTCCCGCATATCGCTGTCCTGCACGTGACGCCGGTCGGCACGCAAATGCGCAGTGATCGAGTCTGCACCGGCCTGCTCGGCCAGCAATGCTGCCTCGACCGGGCAGGGCTCGGCGACCGGGGAGCCGAGCATGGTCCGATACCGCGCCTGCCGCAGGGTCGCCACGTGATCGATATTCACTCCGAGATGAAGAGCAGAAACCATACTTCTATGGTAACCATCTTCACCCGGAATTGCCACTACCGATCGGCTTCATCCCAGCATACTCGGCAACACTGACCGCGAGGTTTCCCACTTTCCCTGTCGCCTTACCCGGTTAAACATCCCCCATGCGCATCGAGCTGATCAATACGGGAACCGAACTGCTCCTCGGCGAGGTTATCAATACCCACGCCGCCTACGTCGGCGAGAAGCTCCGCACCCTCGGGCTGGGACTGACCCGCCAGGTCGCGGTTCCGGACGGGGAGCCGATCCGCGAGTCACTGCAAGCCGCCAGGGATGCCCAGATCATCATCGCCACCGGCGGACTGGGTCCCACTCCCGACGACGTAACTCGCGAGATCGCCGCCGCCCTCTATGGCCTGCGACTGCTGCCGGACGAGGATTTCATCGCCGCTCTTACCGCGCGCATGGAACAACGCGGGCACGTCATGACCGAGAACAACCGCCGCCAGGGCCTGGTTCCCGAGGGCGCCACGCTGCTGCCCAACCCGCACGGAACCGCACCCGGACTGCATCTGCCCGCCACGGACGACATGCCAGATCTCTTCCTGCTGCCCGGACCACCACGCGAACTTTACCCGATGTTCGAAAATCACGTCCTGCCACGCATCAGCGAGATCGCGGGCGGGACCAGGACACTGCCCGAGAGTTGCACATGGACTCTCTACGGGCTGGGAGAGAGCCAGGTCGCCCAAAAGATCGGCGACACATTGGAAAACCTCCCCGGTATGCACGAAGTCGGCTACCGCCTTGGTCCGAAGGTCGATATCAACCTGCGCTGCTTCGGGACCGATACAGCACTCGAGCAGGCTGGCCAGCTGGTAGAGGAACACTTCGCAGAGCAGCTCATTTCGACCTCTGGAGAGTGTATGGAGGAGGTCGTCGTACGCCTGCTTGGCGAAAGCAATGCCACCCTGGCCACTGCAGAATCCTGTACCGGCGGACTCGTTGCCCACCGCATCACCAACGTGCCGGGAGCCTCGGAAGTTTTCACCCATGGCTTCGTCACTTATTCTAATGAGGCCAAAACCGGGCTGCTTGGAGTTCCGAAGACCCTGCTCGAATCCCACGGAGCGGTCAGTGAGCCGGTCGCACGCGCCATGGCGGAGGGCGTGCTGCGCGTCAGCTCTGCCCACTGTGCAATCGCTGTCACTGGAATCGCGGGTCCGGGTGGTGGCAGCGAGGAAAAACCGGTCGGCACCGTCTTCATTGCTCTCGCCGGGCGCGATGGCACGTGTTTCTGCGAGCGGTTTTTCTACCCGCATGAGCGCGAGCACTTCAAGCTGCTGACTTCCCAAAGGGCCTTGGACCTTGTAAGACGCCATCTTACAGGTTTGCCATTCGCCAACTGAAATCCTCTTTTTCTCTCGAGACCAAGCAGAAAACCTCGGAACAACCGGCATTTCCTCTGAAATGCCGCGCCAGCTGATGGCGTCAATGAAACCCTGCCGGTTTTCTCACTGAGGGTGCTTATTCGATACGTGGAGGCTCGGCCTCGGATTCATCACGATCACTCGCAACCGTTTCCTTTTCTTCAAAGACCCACGTCATTGAAGGCCCGCCAAACCAGATAGGAAAACCCAGCGTTAATTTTTCAGGTCTGGCTTGGTATCGGCTGGTAGAACAGCCCGATACAGTGAACACGCATGCGGAAATTGTAAGAAGGATGATCGACTTCATGCCTGATTATACTGTGAAACGATTTTGATTCCGGCATAAAATTACCTGCTCGAGATACAGGGCGAAACAGACATGCCAGAACGTGTGCCAGTTGCTTCCTGTGCCCCCCATCAGGGAACCTGCAAATGAACACTGTGCCCGCTGAACTGACTCGAAGGATGTCGGCTAAACGCAGCCACTTTCACCGTTCCGATAAAAAAACCGCCCTCCCTCCGTCATGAAGGAAAGGCGGCTCAAGTGTGCGACGTTCAGGATGTCGAGCCCAAACTACTTGCCCCAGACCTCGACTTCCACGTAGTGATTCATCGGATTGGCGGTATTCCCCTGGGAAGACAGGCGCACGAACTGCCCCTTCGCACCCTCTGCATCGATGATACGACCGTGATTGGTCTCGATGTATGCCGGGTCCTCGCCGATTCCCATTCCGGAAGAATTGTCATCGTCATTGTTGTAGATGGTCACCGGACTGGTGAACGCGGCATCCTCGGAAATCTGCACAACCACATCGAGATATGCAGCCGCAGATTTATGGAAGTGCCAGACATTGACAGCCCAGATTTCCGCCGGTGCACCCAGGTCGATGGTAATGCTCTGCTGACCGGGAGCCAGCTCGACGTAACTGCCATCGGCTCCATCCTTGCTGCCATCGGTAATCAGGTCGATCGAACCGAAAATGGGAGCTGGGTCCGTGCTCTCAACCACCTTGCCAGCGGCCAGGTTCGTGACCCCCGCCGGAGCCTTGAAGCTGAGGCGCGGCTCACCCGGAGCCTCGAGGTTGTCGAGCTTGACCGGGACCGGTGTGCCCTGGAACAGCGGCTTGGGAAACTCCACCTCGATGTCGACGAGCCCCGCGCCGGCCGGTTCGGCTGCCGACTGCTCGGCGGACACTGCCGCGGGTGCCTCGGCTTCCCCGCCTGTGGCTTCGCCAGACTGATCATCTCCGGCCCCACCACAGCCGACGAGGGCAAGGGTGAGCATGGCTGGAAGGGCGCAAAGCCCCGACTTCTTCATCTCTTTGAATTTCATGGTTCTTGGTTTGGATTGATTGTTTGTTACTCACCCGGGCTTGCCTCTGCCCGGATTCTTCTCAGGCAATGAATTCGTCCGGCTTGAAGGTATACGTGCCACCATTCGCAATCGCCTTGATCGCGCTGAGAACCGTGACGCAGGTGGCATAAGCGGTCTGCACTGAGCAATTGACGGCAGCCGGATCCTTCTTCCTGGCCGCCTCGAGAAAATTGCGGATGTGTGGAGCATGCGGGCGCACGTCGAGGATGATCGGCAGGTCCCACGGATCGAGCCCCTTGGTCTCCCGCACATCAGCCGTGCTCGTGTTCGCCAACCACCGCGAGGGCAGGTGCGATCCGGGCCACCGCTTCGGTTGCTCCCAGAACTTGTGATAGACCGGTTCCTTCGAAGCATCTTTGACAATCAACCCCTTCGCCGCGTATGGATCCCACGAAGGTGCACGCGCCTCCCGGTAAACCTGATTGACCGCTTCGGATTCAGAAATCGAAAGCGTGCCGTTCTCGCCCATGAACTTCTCGAAGAATGCCTGGGAACTGGTGGTTGTGAGAACCTGGTAGTAGCCCCGCGACTTGGCTCCATCGATCTCATACTCGTAGATAGCCATCACGTTGTCCTCGAGCTCGAACTCCGTATAATAATCGATTCCCCCGGCCGCGATGACCCGGGTCGGGTAGCTGTCGAACATCCAGTTGAACACATCGATCTGGTGAGCACCTAGGTCGGAGATCGGACCGCCACCATATTTCTTGAACCACCGCCAGTTCCTGAATGCCTCCATCGAATCGTAACCCCACCTGGCCAACTCGGCGGCACTCATTTCGCTTCCCTTCGGCCAACCGTAGGGTTCCGAAACAGCCCTGTTCCATTGTCCGTATGAATGCGTCACCCGGCCCAGAAGCCGATCACCGAATACGATGTTGTTACGAGCGTGCAGGTAGCGCGGATTGGAGCGCCTCTGGTGACCGATCTGCAACACTCCACCAGTTTTCTCCTGCGCCTTCACCATGGTTGCCGCGGCCTCGATGGTGTTCGACATCATCTTCTCGCAGTAGACCGCCTTGCCGGCCTCAAGCCCCATGATGGTGTGCGGGGCGTGCATGAAATCCGGCGTGGCAACGAGCAGGGCATCGATCTGCTCCTTCTCCAGCATCTCCTCGATATCCACGTACGGGGTGGCGGGCCCGAGCTTATACGCCTGCAACGTCCGGGACATCCGGATGCGATTGGTCTCCCAGATATCACAGACTGCCACCATCTCGAAGGTGCCCTCGAGCGAGTCATCCGTCCGGGCTGAATCCATGAGTGCCTGCCCCTGGGCACCACAACCGACCAGCGCGACTTTCAGCACCTTATCGGGACTCTCGGACTGCGCGATGGCACTCTTGCTGGTCAGGGCCAGGCCGGCACCCGCGGCCACCCCGCCACGGACAAAGCCCCTGCGATCAAGAAACGAACCGAAACTGCCCGCCGCCGGGTCAGGCTGCCCTGTCTGAGACTTGTCGGCTTTCTCTTTCATCTGGCTATATCCTTAATTGCTACGCTCAGACCGCATATTTCGAACCGGTCTGATTCACTCTCAACTGATGCTTCATCCGACAGTTCGCGAGGCTCATCGGCACTTCCCGCGATTGAAAAACCTGTCGAGGGTCAACTTGTCGTGGTGACACACAATCAGGGCGAATGCCGTGATGGCGACATGCAGACCCAGATCAAGGGCACCCTGATCATCGGGGAGTACCATCAAGCCAAATGCCAGGGATACAAACAGCAGACCCGCAACCAGCAATGAAAAGCGGGTAAAAATACCGAGCAGGCACATCACACCGAAACCGACCAGCAGAAACCCGAGAGGAAATGCATAAAGATTGCAGACCCAGGTGGGCAGAATGCTGTTGTCTGCGGTCATCTCGGCAATCTTGCCCATCTTGTCCTTGTAATTTTCAAATGTCCACGCCGTGTCCACTCCCGATCCGCCTCGGAATTTCTCGATCCCGGAAAAGAACAAGCGCAGCCCGATCCACAGGCGCAGAATAAATGATGCGGCAGCCTGACCACAGGTGCCACACTCTGTCTGTTGAGAACCGTTGTCGTCTTTCATGAATGCTTCGGGCAAGTTTCGAATGCCGGCTTTAATAACGCACGCAGGTAGTGCTTCTTTCAAGCAGTTCTATTCCTGGCGCACCTCTTTTTCCCGAGACTCCTCTGTGCGTGAAGCACGCAGGACAGCATCCTGCAACCCGCCACCTCCCTCCTGCTGTTCCCCATGCCCGCCATTCAATTGAAGCGAGTTAAAGCCGATAAGAATCATGCTTGCTTGCACATCCCACATGAGCAAACAGTGATGGAAGCGGCACCCATTGCATCTCCTCCACCGGCGGCCGACCCTCCACGTTTTTGGTTTAAGCATCCACCCGATGAGCAATAGCGAATTTTCCACACCCGAACTTCCCGCCATGGGAATCATGAGACCGATCGGCGAGGATGACCGCAGGCTCCTGAGTTCCTACGGGGAGTTTCTTCCCGTGCAGTCCGGCAATGTCCTCATCGAGAAGGGAGACGAGCAAAACTCCCTGTTCTTCGTGATTTCCGGGATGCTGCATGCCATCGGCAAAAAAAACGGTCGTGATGTTCTGCTTGGTCGAATCAGTCCGGGTGAAACAATCGGAGAGATCAACATGTTCGATCCCGCCAAGGCCAGTGCCACAGTGAAAAGCGTCGAATTCTCCCAGGTCTGGCGAATCGACCGTGACTCGCTGGAAGGATTCATGAACAACTCCCCGCTGCCGGCGGCGCATCTTCTCATCGGTATCTCCATCAACCTCAGTCGCCGCCTCCGCGCAACCAACGAGCGCTACATGCTCCAACAATGATCGG
>JBDQJG010000029.1:0-22071 GCA_040263955.1 Verrucomicrobiales bacterium | reverse complement strand
CCGGTCGTGGTCTTGAAGGCGCCGCCATCGGTGGTGGATTGGGTGCATTGGGTGGAGGAGCAATCGGCGCGTCCCGCGACAGTCGGAACGCGAATCACCGCGTTCAGCAGCAGCAACAGCAATACTACCAGCAGCAGCGGCAGTATTACCAGCAGCCGCAGCCGCCGCAGTACTATCAGCAGCAGGCGCCGTACTGATCCGCATCCAACGAGAGTTAGAATCGACACGATCTGGCGGTCGGGATTTGGCCTCAGTGATCTGGGTGCCTAATCACTTGGCCAAGAGGCAGCGCGGCTTGTTGGTTTCGGGAGGTATGCGAGGCGGCGTATTCGCAGCAGGCGTTATGAGCGTGGTGCGGATCGTGTTCTGATAGGGTGGATTTCGGTCCTGAGTATTGATGCATTGCTTTCCTGCGCGTAGTGCCAGCCGTAACATGTGCGCCGGGTGGCTGATGATCGCCCTGTCTGGTGTTCTGTGAGTGGCAATACAGCACTGCGCGAGAATGGCTTGGCAGATCTCTGGCTCATGTCGCAAAGAGCCACGGAAAAAAATGCGGCAGGATGTTTCGGGCAAGTGCCACGATGATTCGATATCCAGTCGCCATTGCGTGTCCGTGAAGTATTGGCCCGGCTTTTTCGGTGTCGGTCTCTGTTTCCGGATCGATAAAAAATTCGAATGATAAAAAGGCATGACTGGTGGTTGCCAAATCCGGGAAATGCTTTAGCTATTGCATCCTTCGTGGCTTGGGATGCGGTTTCACCCGTGTCTCGCGATCTTAGAAACGCAGTAACGATCAATCTCTAAAAATCATGTCAGCAGACCTCTCTAAATATCGGAATATCGGAATCTTCGCGCACGTCGATGCGGGGAAGACAACGACCACCGAGCGTATCCTCAAGCTCACGGGAAAAGTCCACAAATTGGGCGAGGTGCACGATGGAGAAGCTACCACCGATTTCATGGAGCAGGAGCAGGAGCGTGGCATTACCATTCAGTCGGCTGCCACGAGCTGCTTCTGGAGAGATCACCGCTTCAACATTATCGACACACCGGGGCACGTCGACTTCACCATCGAGGTCTACCGCTCGCTCAAGGTACTTGATGGCGGCATCGGTGTGTTCTGCGGATCAGGCGGAGTGGAGCCTCAGTCCGAGACAAACTGGCGGTATGCGAATGAGTCGAAAGTCGCCCGGGTGATTTATGTCAACAAGCTCGACCGCCTCGGTGCCGATTTCTATCGTGTCGTCGACCAGGTGAAGAATGTGCTTGCTGCCAAGCCGCTGGTGATGACCCTGCCGATCGGTATCGAAGATGATTTTGTCGGTGTCGTGGATCTGCTCACAGAGAAGGCGCACATCTGGGATGATTCCGGTCAGCCGGAAAACTTTGATGTGGTCGATATTCCTGACGATTTGAAGGAGCAAGCCGCTGCCTACCGCGCCGAGCTTATCGAAACCGCAGTGGAGCAGGATGACGCAATCATGGAGGCCTATCTCGAGGGGCAGGAGCCGTCGATCGATGATATTAAAAAGTGCATTCGAAAGGGTACGATTGCCCTCGATTTCTTCCCGACTTATTGTGGTTCTTCTTTCAAGAA
The DNA here is from genome assembly GCA_040263955.1 of Verrucomicrobiales bacterium. Classification (GTDB taxonomy): domain Bacteria; phylum Verrucomicrobiota; class Verrucomicrobiia; order Verrucomicrobiales; family DEV007; genus CALSSN01. Next base: position 20,474 of record JBDQJG010000029.1, on the reverse strand, counting down.
CAAGGGCGTGCAATTGGTATTGGACGCGGTTATCGATTATCTTCCCGACCCGACTCAGGTGCCGGCTCAGCCGGAGATGGATCTCGACGGCAACAAGACGGGTGGAGTTGCCACGGTGACACCGGACGGCCCCCTGCGCTCGCTCGCCTTCAAGATCATGGATGATCAGTTCGGAGCCTTGACATTCACCCGGGTCTACTCGGGCAAGCTCAACAAGGGTGACACCATTCTTAACACTTTCACGGGCAAGACCGAGCGGGTGGGACGTATTGTCGAGATGCACGCCAATTCCCGCGAAGAGCTGGCGTCCGCCCAGGCCGGGGACATCGTCGCGCTTGTCGGTCTCAAGAACGTGCAGACTGGTCATACGCTCTGTGATCCGAAGGACGCGGCGACCCTCGAGCCGATGGTCTTTCCCGATCCGGTGATTTCCATGGCCGTAGCGCCGCGGGATAAGGGTGCAGCGGAAAAGCTTTCCAACGCGCTGGGGAAGATGGTCAAGGAAGATCCTTCCTTCCGGGTGGAAACCGATATCGACTCGGGTGAAACGATCCTCAAGGGCATGGGTGAGCTGCACCTCGATATCAAGGTTGATATCCTGAAGCGTACCCACGGCGTTGATTGCGAAGTGGGTGCCCCGCAGGTCGCCTATCGCGAGTCGATTACGCAGCGGATAGAAGACAGTTACACCCATAAGAAACAGTCCGGCGGTTCCGGTCAGTTCGGTAAGATTGATTACATCATCGAGCCATTGCCCAAGGAAGAAGATGAGAATAGCACTGGTTTCTTCTTCGAATCCAAGGTGGTTGGCGGCAATGTGCCCAAGGAGTTCTGGCCGGCGATCGAAAAGGGTTTCCGGACTTCAATCGATAAGGGGCCACTGGCTGGGTTTCCGCTCATGGATGTGAAGATCACACTCATGGATGGAGCCAGTCACTCGGTGGATTCAAGCGCCATGGCTTTCGAAACCTGCGCCCGCGCGGCATACAGACAGTCGATGCCGAAGGCCGGTCCCCAGATACTCGAACCGATCATGAAGATTGATGTCTACACGCCCGAGGATAATGTCGGGGATGTGATCGGTGACCTCAATCGTCGTCGTGGCATGATTCGGGAGCAGGAGCGCACACCAACGGGGATCCGTGTCAAGGCTGAGGCTCCGCTCAGTGACATGTTCGGCTATATCGGAGACCTGCGCACCATGACCTCCGGTCGTGGCCAGTTCTCGATGGAGTTCAGCCGCTATGCACCCTGCCCGAAGAATGTCGCCGAGGAGGTGATCAAGGCGGCGCAGGAGGCGGAAGCAGCCAAGCGCGGTTAAGCCGCCCCCCAGCGATTATTGTCGCTGCCCGCAGTCGCAGCGTTTCCCGGCCTGAGGCTGTGGGAGGAAGCTTGGGATCCTGTATTTGCCGGACTGGTCTGGTTCTTCCTTGGTTGCCTGGCGTATTCGTCAAGCACCTCAACGCAGGGATCCTTCCAGTCGACGCAGGCCGTCTGCCGCCGCGATACGGCGGCCGTCAACGAGCACCTGCAGACCGCTGCCCCGTCCGTAATGGCTGCCATCGCGGTCCCAGAGAATTGTGAGAATTTTTCCGTGGTAGAGGACATTATCCAGGCAGAACCAGTCCCAGGTGTTCTCCGGTAGCAGGGGGTTCACCTCGATCACTTCATCCGCCCGCGGGCGCAGCCCGACCAGGCCGGTGATGATCAGGTCATTGTAGGTAGAGTGGTTGTAGTCCTTGCCGCGGTGGTGGCCTCCTTTGCGCTTGGCCCACGCGGGGTCGCTTTTGGCCCATTCGTGCAGGCGGGTGCGGGCGATCCAGTCGCCTGTGTAGGGGTGGATGTTTTCATCAATCCATGGGACCACCTTACCATCCTCGCGCACGAGTTGGTGGCAGCGGGTGTAGCAGTTCAGGGTCTCGAAGTAGGCGTCTTTGCCGATGACGTCCTGCTCGTAGTTGTTGAGCAGGTTGGCGAGGGCGGTCAGCACGCTACAGGTCGCCAGTGGCCAACTGGGACCGTTCCACTGGCATTCGTGGCCCTCGTAGGAGAGTTTGAATTGTGGGTGACGCTGCTCGGCAAAGGTGGGGCCGAATTTGGCGTAAAATCCCTTGGGGTCCATCAACTGTTCCCAGCCGGCCTCATAACCAGGATCGGGTAAATTGAAATACCACGGGGTGTAGCCGTAGAGCTCACGCACATCGGTAAGTTTGCTTTGGTGTTGCTGCCTATCGGGCGGCTCGGGCTCGTCATTGAGGGCGGTGAGTGTGCCGGCGAACTTGTCGGTGTAGGAGGCGGAGGCCTTGGCCGTGGCGGCAATGCTCTTCCCGTTGGCGAAAACGCGCCACTCGAGAATGCCCGCTGAGAAACCGGGTTTGGTTCCGGCGCTCAGGCGGATGGCGCTGGTGGTGACGGGCTGGAAGCCGAGGCGGTTGTATTGATTGGTGGCTACACCGTAAATTTCCTCTGTGGTGACCGGCTGCCAGACGCCGTCTTTCAGATATTCCAGCTTCCAGTTCGCCGGGACCGCGCAGCCTGATTCACCATCGGGATTGATCTTGCAGTACCAGAGGACCTCGCTGCCGCTGAGGGTGACGGGATCCTCAAAGTCGTACTGCACCCATTCCTCGCCACCGAGCCGCTCCTGTGCCCACCAGGTGTGGCGTGGATGTTGGTCGTCGCCGGAGTCTTCCCTGTGCGCCATGCGGGAACCGCTCAAAATTTTGAAGAATTGCGCCTGCGGATCCCAGAGTTTCTCCTGCACAAGCTTTTTGAGTGTGGCGGCCTTCTGCTCGTATTCTTCGGCGATGTCTGACTTGCCCGCCATGCGGGCGATTGCTGCAATGGCCTTGGCATCACCGTACATAAAGCTGTTCAATGTCGGACGGAACCCGTAGCCGCCGATCGAAACCTCGCCGCCATCGCGATCGTCACTGGTGTAAAACATGCCGTTTGCTCGCTGGCCGATATGGAACTGATGTGGCGGCCTGCCACTGAGCCATCCCTCCTCCCAGGCCCGGTAGTTCCCGATCAGATCAGGAAGCAGGTCGATCAGGAAAGCATTATCGGGTGTGACCAGGTGACGGTTGTAAAGGGCATCGGCAATCCAGAAGCTGTAGGAACGAAGGCTGCCCCCCTTGCGCAGCCAGAAGGTGGCGTATTCGTCCATGACCTGGGGGTCATGGAACCAGCGTCCTTCGTAAAAATGGTGCGCTGCCGGGCAACTGATGGTGTTGTGCTTGCCCGCCCAACCGACGGGAGGCATAAATTCTGTGACCACGAAGCCGTCGTCGGTCTGCTTGACGTGCTTGCGGTAGGTCCACCAGCGGAAATAGTAACTACGGCGGAAATCCTCGTCCGGGCAGTCAAAGAGGGGAATGTTGTTTTCCAAGAAAGCGAAGGCGTCCTCGTTCTTGATGTTCGAGAACATCTCCTCGTCATCGGCATTGAAGTGCTCGACATACTCCTTCAGTGAGGTGTGATCGAGAATGGGCGGGGCGGGGAGGCTGTTCTCGGCGCTCAGGACAGAAACGCTGATGCTGCATGCAACGATGAAGCAAAGCAGGCTTCCGGCTGGCATGGTGATGGGGCAAAAGGGATGTTTCCGGCGCATCTAGTCCACGTCTGGATCGGTGTCCTCGATGGTTGCCCCAGCCTTGAGCTCCTCCACGAAGGCGTCGATCTTCGTCTCGCGGTGCCGGGACCGGAGCAGGTCGAGTGCTGCTTCCCGAACTTCTTCGAAGGGTTTCGGCTGAGGTGCTTTCCTGTCGGTGACAGTACACAGATGCAGTCCAAGGTGGGTGCTGAAAACAGGACTGATTTCTCCGACCTCGAGTGAGAAAGCGATGGTCTCGAATTCCGGCATGAACTCGCCCCGCTTGAAGAAACCGAGGTCGACCTGTTGCTCGGGATCGTCATTTTCTTTTTCTGCCAGCTCAGCGAAATCCGCGCCATCGCGCAGCCTCTTTCTAAGCTTGCACAGGTGCTGGTAGACTTCCTCACGGCTGCTGGCTTCACCGAGGTTTTTGGTGATGTGCGAGGCACGTATTTCTTCGGCACTGAGGAAATGATCCACGTTTTCCCGGTAGAATACTTCCAGCTCGTCGTCATCCGGGTCGGGCAGGGGAGAGGCGACTTCCGCAAGCAGGCGCTCGACGCGCAGTGACTGTCGAACATTGTCTAAGACCAGATTTTCGTCACTCAGCTGGATACCCATGTTCATGTAAAAGCTCTCCTCGCCGCCGTGTTCTTCGAAGAGCGCGTTGCGCGCGGCCTCCACGTCCTCGGGACCGGGTTCATCGATGCGCCTTGGGGCCTCTTGCGAAAGCAGGACGCGCGCTACGACGTTTTCCTTGGCATAGCCACGGAATTCAGGATCACGCTCGCAACAGGAAACCTGCAACAGCCGTTCGTAATGCGACTTTATTTCGTGGAATTCCCCCTCAATGACCTCGTCGGGGATCTCTTCGCCGTTTATAATCAGACTCATGAAAACAGAAAGGATGGCAAGCTTGTTGTAGTAAGTAAACCGGCTGGGCAGCGGTCAACGCGGTATCGCGGCCACGGCGGCTGCCGCTTCCTCGACCAGTTCGGGCCCACGGTAGATAAAGCCGGTATAGAGTTGAATAAGAGAAGCGCCGGCATTGATTTTTTCCACGGCGTCAGCGCCGGAAAAAATTCCACCGACACCAATGACCGGCAGTGCACCATCTACAGCTGCGGCCAGCACCTCGATGCAGCGGGTCGCGCGCTGCCTGAGGGGACGACCGCTCAGGCCACCGGACTCATCCGCCAGCGGGTGCCCGATCACCGTGTTGCGCGCAATGGTGGTGTTGGTCGCGATAATCGCATCAACGCCGAGATCGACCAGTTGCCGGCCCGCCGCATGCAGAGCGTTGTCATCGAGATCCGGCGCAAGTTTGACGGCCAGCGGAACTCTACGTCCGCTTGTTCGGGTGAGGGCGTCGCGACGGTCAACCAATGCAGAGACAAGTTCGTCAAGCGAACTGCCACCTTGAAGCTCGCGTAGTCCTTTGGTATTCGGTGAGCTCAAATTGACCGCGATGTAGTCGGCATGGTCGTAAGCTGAGTCCAGGCACAGCAGATAATCTTCTGCGGCTCTGTCATTCGGGGTATCGAAGTTTTTGCCGATGTTGATACCGATAGGGCCTGTCCATTTACGCCGGCCGAGGTTGACAAGCCCCTGCTCGATGCCCGGATTGTTGAATCCCATGCGGTTGATGATTGCGTCGTGTCGCTTCAATCGAAACAGGCGGGGCTTCGGGTTGCCAGGTTGAGGCCGGGGAGTCAGGGTGCCGACCTCAATGAATCCGAATCCAAGGCGCGCCAGTCCGTCGACATGGGCAGCTTCCTTGTCGAGCCCCGCAGCCAGGCCGATGCGATTGGGAAAGCGAATGCCCATCACCTCGATCGGATCATCGACCGGAGCGGGTGTCACGAGTCCTGCCAGACCGATCTTCTCCAGCACATCGATGGCGCTCATGCCGAGGTGGTGGGCGCGTTCTGCTTCCAGGCAGAAGAGGATGTTACGGGTTGTGCGGTAGAGGAGACTCTGGATCACTCTTTTCTCTATCTGTTCCGGGGGCACCTCTCAAGTCTTGATCTCCCCATATCGTCGGGCGCCACGCAGCCGGCCGAATCGAGGATTCATACCTGGGATTGAGGCCTCCCGCTCAAAATGACTCGATCTTGAAGTATGTGGCGTTGCTGGTGGCGCGTGGCGGCGTGCGGCCCTACAATTACACATGGCGAGCAGGTTTCGAGATTCCCCGGCGGCAATTTTTGTTTTTGTCTTCTTGATTTGCGGCAATTTTTCGGGTGTCGACGCCGGGCCTCAAGAGCTCAGCTGGTATCGCGGAAACACCCACACCCACTCCCTCTGGTCGGACGGCAACGACTTTCCGGAGATGATTGCCGCCTGGTACAAGGACAAGGGCTACCATTTCATGGCACTGAGTGATCATAATATCCTCGCCCGCGGAGAGAAGTGGATGTCGGAGGCCGCCATCAGGAAGCGCCAGCGAGCCCTCGGCAGGTCCGCCATCGACAAGTACGTCGCGCGTTTCGGAGAGGAGTGGGTCGTGCGTCGCGAGGGCTCAGGCGGGCCGGAGATCCGCCTGCGGACCTTGGAGGAATACCGCGGCAAGCTGGAAGAGCCAGGAGCCTTCCTGCTGGTCGAGGCCGAGGAGGTCTCGGCGCAGTTCGAGAAAGTCCCCATCCATCTCAACGCCGTCAATATCCAGGAACTGCACATGCCGCTTCCCGGAGACTCGGTGGAAGACGTCATCCGCAAGAATCTTCAGGCGCTCGCTGAACAGGAAGGCGCCACCGGCAAACCGATTCTCGTTCACCTCAACCACCCGAACTTCAAGTGGGCGGTGTCAGCGGAGGTGCTGGCGCGCGTGGTGGAAGAACGTTTCTTCGAGGTCTATAATGGCCACCCGGTGATCAATCACATGGGCTCGGCGACCAAGCCTTCCGACGAGCAGATCTGGGACATTGCAAACACCATCCGGCTCGGTGAACTGGGGGCCGCCCCGCTGTTCGGTGTCGCCACCGACGATTCCCACACCTACCACGGCGGGGACGTTCGTCCGGGCCGGGGATGGGTTATGGTGCAGGCGGAGCGTCTCGAGGCGGATGAGCTGGTCAGGGCGATGCGGAACGGGCAGTTCTATGCTTCCACCGGAGTGTTTCTCGATTCAGTCGCCTACGACGAGAAAGCCCGCGAATTGAAAATTGCCATTCGCCCGGAGGAGGGGGCGAACTTTATCACCGAACTGACAGGAACGCTGCGTGGATACGATGCGACTGCGGCCGGCGGCGATACGGGAATCGGTGCAGTGCTTGCCACAGCCGAGGGTACTGAGATCAGTTTTCAGGTTCCTGAGGACGCGCTCTACGCCCGCGCTACGATTACTTCAAGCAGGCCACACGAGGACCCCTCATTCAGGGGTCAATTCCAGCAGGCATGGACCCAGCCGGTGGCGTGGAGGAGTCTCATTGCATCCGGAGGTATCCGTGCTGAGTGATTGCTCCGCAGGCGCAGGTCTGCAAATCTTGGCGATCCGAGGCCGGATCTATTGACAACCAGACCCGGGGGGATCTTTGTTGCTCCTCGCAAGGCTTTCTTTTCCGCATGTCCGCTCCTACCAGCTCCGATACGATCCAGGCGGCCAGCCTGCCGAAATCCGTTCCTTTGACGACGGCTCGAATGAGGCCTCCGAAGAAGAATGTTCCACAGACGAAAATGGAGCGCGACAAGCTGCTCGCCCATATTCGCGCTTACGTGGAGGAAAAGAACCCGGTTCCTCCGATGCCCCTCGACGAGCTGGAGGTGCATGCACGCGAGATTCTCGAAGCCATCGAGTTTTCCGAGCTCTATCTGCACTACACCGCGGTTGTCTTGAATAACGAGATGTGGCGCGAGACGATGGCCGCAATTCCCTATGAGCGGCGCCTTCTGCTGATGCCCAAGTGCCTTCGGGTGGAGGACAAGTGCCCGGCGCCTTTTGACGAGTTCGGGCTGCTCTGTAAGCAGTGCGGCTTGTGCACCATCCAGGATTTCCAGAACGAGGCGGAGCGGCTCGGCTACGCGGTGCTGGTGGCCGAGGGATCCGCGGTGGTCATGTCACTTATCCAGACCGGCAAGATCGAGGCGATTGTCGGCATCTCCTGCCTGCCGGTTCTTGAACGCACCTTTCCTTATGTCGAAGCGGCAGCCATCCCGTCGATCGCCGTTCCGTTGCTGCAGGATGACTGCATCGACACGACAGTCGATATTGATTGGGTGTGGGAATACATTCACCTGACCGGGGAGGACGAGACACGACGGCTCAACCTGAACGCGTTGCATGAAGATGTTGGCGGGTGGTTTTCGCTCGAGATGCTCAAGAAGATCATGGGGGAGACTGCAGGGCATGCCGAGGAGGTGGCGCGTGAGTGGCTGGCACGGGACGGTAAACGTTGGCGTCCATTTCTCACCGTGGCTGCTTACCAGGCGCTTCGAACAGACCGAAGCGAGCCGATTCCGGATGATGCGCGAAAACTCGCCGTCGCTGTCGAGTGCTTCCACAAGGCCAGCTTGATTCACGATGATATCGAGGACCAAGATTACGAGCGCTACGGCCACCGGACTCTCCATGCCGAGCACGGCGTTGCGGTGGCTCTTAACGCCGGCGATCTGCTCATTGGTGAGGGGTATCGCCTGATCGCGGACTGCACGTCACTGAGCGCGGAGCAGAAAGCGGCGATGATGCGTGTGGCTTCCGAGGGGCAGCGGGAACTGTGCCGAGGCCAGGGAGCTGAGCTGGCCTGGGCGAATGATCGTTGCCCGCTCAAGACCGCTCAGGTTATCGAGATATTCCGTTGCAAGACTGCTCCGGCATTTGGCGTGGCGTTGAAACTGGGTGCTTCTTTTGCTGGCCGACTGGAGCCGTTTTCCACGGTGCTTGATGCCTACAGTGAGGCTCTCGGAATCGCCTACCAGGTCAAGGATGATCTCGATGACATGGGCGCGGATACTGGCAATAACAGGCTTGAGCGGATCCGCCCGTCAATTGTTCTATCCAAGGGACGTGAGCTTGCCAGGGGAGAGGATCGTCAGCTGCTGGAACTTTTGTGGAATGGGGAGTCGGCTGGTGCCCCGACTCTCGAGCAAGTCCAGGAAATAGTGACTTCCTCAGGCGCGCTTGAGAAGTGTCTTCTGTTGCTCGAGACCTACAAGCAGGCGGCCGTGGACGCCCTGCGTGACATTGATGAGCCGAACCTGAAGGGTTTGCTCCGCCGGGTGATGGGCAAGATCTTCAACGATCTTGAGATCAAGGGCTGGTGCCGGGAAAACGAGATTCGCAATGGTGTGCGGGAGAATTGACAGCTCTTCGGATCAGCCATTGCCGACTGCGTCCGTTGCGTGAGCGGGGGGATCAGGTATCCAATGAAACGCCCATGGCCGCGGCAATCCTTTTGTAAATGGCGCGGGCGTCCTCGCCATAAATTTCAAGAGGAGAACCCGGATCGGTGGTGAAGATGATCGAGCAACGGTCGTCATGGGAGACGTCCGGCGAGTTCTCGATAAAGCGCACCTTCACGACATGATCGAGGTTGATGATGGTGTCGCGGAAAAGGATCGCATTCATAGGCAAGCATCTACGTCGGGTCCTGGTCGGGAATCAATGGCAATTCTTGCTGCCTGCATCGCTTACCCTGCCGCGATTGTTTGACCCGGCCGTCCACCGGTGCAAAGAAAAGGCATGATCATCGTCCTTTCGCCTGCCAAGACACTCGATGAAGCTCCAGCCGAGCCGAACGTGGCCCATAGTCAGCCGGAGCTTCTCGACGATGCCCGGATGCTGGTTGATCAACTTGCGACACTGTCAGTCGCAGAGCTCTCCGGTCTCATGTCGATCAGTGACAAGTTAGCCGAGCTCAATCACCGGCGATACCAGCAGTGGTCATGCCCGTTTGCCATGGACAATGCGCGGCAGGCGCTGCTCGCGTTCAAGGGCGACGTCTACACCGGTTTCGACCTCGTGAACTGGCGGAGCGGCGACTATGGCTGCGCTCAGAAAACCATCCGGATTCTCTCCGGACTGTATGGGATTCTTCGTCCACTGGATTTGATGCAACCTTACCGCCTGGAAATGGGAACCGGTCTGGTGAACTCCCGAGGCAAGGACCTCTACGCGTTCTGGGGTGATCGGATTACGCGGATTCTCAATCGTGAACTCGAAAGTCGAAAAGGACGCTCCCGCGCGCTGATCAATCTGGCGTCGGTGGAATATTTCAAGGCGGTTGAACCGGGGAACATCAATGCGCCTGTCATCAGTCCGGTTTTCAAGGACGAGAAGCGGGGCACGTTCAAAATTATCAGTTTCTACGCCAAGAAAGCGCGCGGCATGATGGCGGACTTCATCGTTCGCAATCGCATTACCGATCCGAGTGATCTACGTGCATTCAATGTGGCGGGCTACTGTTTCGACGCGGCGAGTTCCAGTGAACTGGAACCGGTTTTTCTTCGCACGGAGGAAGTCGCTCAGGCTGCGGCGGCTTGAGAAACGTTATTCTGCAACTCTGCACGAGATCGACCACAGAAGTTTTGCTCTGGCACGCCCCCCCGTTTAGAATCAAGCAGTGGTACTCAATTACATCTGGATCGGGTTTCTGCTCTGCGGGTTTGTTTTCGCGCTGGGTGCGGGGATCCTGGTCGGTGACTGGTCGGGCTTTCCGAAGATGAGGGACGCGACTTTCGACCTCGCCCGGGTCGGATTCGAGATTGCCATCGGCTTGACCGCGGTCATGACTCTTTGGCTGGGAATCATGAAGGTCGGTGAACGGGGTGGGGCGGTACGCATACTCGCGCGACTCGTCGGCCCTTTGTTCCGGCGCCTTTTTCCGGGGGTGCCGGCGGGGCATCCGGCCATGGGCAGTATCCTGATGAACTTCTCGGCCAATATGCTCGGGCTGGATAATGCCGCGACTCCGCTGGGGTTGAAAGCAATGCGGGATCTTCAGGAACTCAACGGGGAAAAGGATCGTGCCAGCGATGCCATGATCATGTTTCTGGTTTTGAATACATCGGGATTGACCATTATTCCGGTGAGTGTCATGGCCCTGCGCGCCACGGCCGGAGCGGCCAATCCCGCCGATATTTTCGTTCCTATTCTGTTGACCACGGCGTGTTCAACGTTCGCGGGCCTGATACTGGTTTCCCTGATTCAGCGGATCAACCTGCTGCGCCCGGTGGTGCTCGCCTACCTTGGCGGGATTGTCGCGCTGTTGGGCGGTTTCGCCTATGCTGTCACGCGATTGCCGAATATGCCGTCCGAGGAGCAGATCGCTGCAGGTGTGAAGGTTCCCTCGGTCACCATCGAAGGAGTCACTGACCTCGTTGGCGCCGTGATCATCCTGTCGGTCATCATCGGTTTTGTCGTCCTTGCAGCTCTGAAACGGATCGATGTCTACAAGACCTTCATTGATGGAGCCAAGGATGGTTTTCAAACTGCCGTAATGATCATTCCCTATCTTGTCGCCATGCTCGTGGCGATCGGGGTATTCAGGGCGTCCGGTGCCATGGGAGTCATCGTGCGCGGGGTAGAGAAACTCATCGCCATGGTTGGCCTGGATACGCGTTTTGTGGAAGCTCTGCCGACTGCCCTGATGAAACCGCTCAGCGGTGGCGGAGCACGCGGCATGGCAGTTGAGGCCATGAATACGCATGGTGCCGATTCGTTTGTCGGTAAGTTGGCATGCACGTTTCAGGGCTCGACGGAGACCACATTTTATACGCTGGCGGTGTATTTCGGAGCGGTGGGTATCGCCCGAACGCGTTACGCCGCGGGTGCAGGCCTGTTTGCGGATCTGGCAGCCATGCTGGCAGCTATTTTCTTTGGTTATCTTTTTTTCGGAAATCCAGGATGACCGGCAAGTCGCTGGAGAAGAACCGACGAAAGCTTGCCTCAAGTCGGCAGCAGGCCCAGCAGGCGACCGATGACGAAAAGGCCTGCCCCGGCCAGCACAACGGCACTCAGTCGGCAGATCGTCTCACCCGTGAGACTCATTGAGTTGTTTTGCGGTTGGCGACGGCGGTAAAAAAGCGCTGCAAACAGCGCGCCGCCAGCGAAGCCTCCGGCATGCGCAGCATTGTCGATAAATCCTGCTCCCATGATTCCAAGAATCACCATCGCTCCGGCCGAGCGGAGAATGCCCGACCGAATGCCCCGGGGAAGAAATCCCCGGAAGCGCAGGCCATAGACGGCGAGAAATCCGAGCAGTCCGAGGATACCGCCTGAGGCTCCGACGGAGTCCTGGTGCGGCATCAGCCACAAACTTGCCATTGAGCCAGTGAGCAGGCTGAACAGGAAAAGCGGCATCAGCAGCCGCATCGGGGCAAGGGCCGCACTTACCCGAGCCAGATGGAAAAGGGCGAACGCGTTGAAGAACAGGTGCAGGGGATGACCGTGCAGGAACGCAACGGTGACCAACCGCCACCATTCCCCCATCCAGACACGGATTTTGATCAGGGCCGCGACATCCAGCGAACGACCGAAACCGGTAGAAACCTGGAGCACGTAAACCAGCACGAGCACGCCGATGCAGAGGCCGATCCACGGCCGCCCGATCTGTCTGGTCCAAAGAAGAAAAAACGTCTCGTCAACACGCTCTTCATTGAGTTGCGCCACGCTCATTCGATCCGGCCTTCGGAGCAGGTCGAGAGCAAGATCGAGCAAAGGAAAGAAGCTGAACACCAGGGTGAGAACCAGAAAGACCGGGCTCTTGAAAATGAAAAACAACAGCAACCCCAGCGCGAGCAGACGCAGGGGACGGCGCATCGCCGCTCGCACCGCCCATCGGTATCTGCCCAGCTCGACAGTGGAATGCCTCGGATCGAGCAGGTCGCTTGGGATGAGATAGCTACTTCCCGGAACAGCTATCCAGCGCACCTTGTGGTTCTTGGCCAGGATGCCCCGGAGGGCAGCGCGGTCAGAAATCTCGGTGATCGGGCCGAATACGCTTCTGCCAGATCCGGAAGGGAGATAACCGTAGCCACGGACGTTTGCATCCTCCACAGGCGGCAGGAGTTCTAAGTTTCGCCAGGGGCGGGAGCCGTCAAGATACGAAAGGCTCCACGGCGCTGGTTCATCGTTGCTGGACTGGCGCAAGGCGGCGGGCAAAGTAAGCAGAGGAAATCCTTCCTAGACGGTCTGCGCGTGACATGCAAGGAAGTTCCGGGTGGATTCCGCTGGCAGGTGACGGATTCCTTTTGCACCCATCCAACCCTCTGCTACATAGGACGACTAATTCCAATTATGATGAAGGATCCTATTCAAGTCGCTGTGACCGGCGCTGCAGGCCAGATTGGCTACGCGCTTCTTTTCCGTATCGCTTCCGGTGCCATCTTCGGACCGGACCAACCCGTCCGACTTCGCTTGATTGAGATCGAGCCTGCACTGCCGGCCCTCGAGGGTGTCTGCATGGAACTCGACGACTGCGCGTTTCCGTTGCTCACCGGGGTTACCACGACCGCTGATCTGAACGAGGGCTTCAACGGTGCCAACTGGTGCGCACTGGTGGGTTCGGTTCCTCGCAAGGCGGGAATGGAGCGCGGCGACCTGCTCGGGATCAATGGCAAGATCTTCACCGGCCAGGGTCGTGCCATCCAGGAAAACGCGGCCTCTGATGTCCGGGTTCTGGTGGTCGGCAACCCCTGCAATACAAACTGCCTGATCGCCATGAACAATGCTCCGGATGTTCCCGACGATCGCTTCTTTGCCATGACGCGCCTCGATGAGAACCGCGCCAAGTCGCAACTGGCGGTCAAAGCGGGCGCACTTCCGGCCGATGTCACCAACATGACGATCTGGGGCAATCATTCAGCCACCCAGTTTCCCAATTTCCAGCACGCGAGAATCGGCGGCAACCTGGCGACCGATGTGATCACCGATCGTGCCTGGCTGGAGGGCGAATTCATAGCAACCGTTCAGCAACGCGGGGCGGCCATCATCAATGCTCGTGGAGCATCCTCGGCAGCGTCCGCGGCCAATGCCGCCATCGACACGATCCGCGACCTGCACTTCGCCACCCCCGAGGGTGATTGGCGCAGTGTCTGTGTGCGCTCGGACGGTAGCTACGGGGTCGATGAAGGATTAATCAGTGGCTTTCCGGTGCGTGCCGATGGCAATGGCGGATGGGAGATCGTTCAGGGACTGGAATTCGATGAGTTTGCTCGTCAGCGCCTCGAGGCAACGGTGGCCGAGTTGCGTGAAGAGCGCGCCCTGGTCGGTGATCTGTTGATTGGTTAAACCATTATCTCGGTCACACCGCGCCGGACTGTCTGCGCTCGGCCTGTCGATAGGCTTGGTAGGCGCTGACGATATGACAAAGCCAGCCCAGGAAGCCACCCGTGCCGATCCAGAGGCCCGGAGTGATAAGGAACCAGAAAATGGCCCAGATAAAATGGCCATTGAAGACCTGGCCGACTCCCGGCACCAGGGCACTGAGTACGGCTGCAGTTCCCGGCTGGCTGGTGTCAATTTGCATGCTTGTTATGAGTTGATTTGCTATTCACGCTGTCACTTTGGATTGGCAGGGCGAATCAAGCCATTACAAAGCTGGCACTTTTTTGGAGTCTGGTGAAGTCTCGCACGAGATAGTTCGCGTCGACTGGGCGTGAGAAGCGGTGTAAAAAGCTATAAGGTTTTCGGTCATGCGCATTCTCGGCATTGCTGTTGTAGTTGCGGGCCTCATCGTGGTGTGGATTCTCTTGCGCCGAATCTGGGAGGAGCACCGGGTTATGTCCATGTTGCTGGGGCGTCCTTTTCCCGCACACTGGCGGGACATGTTGCGTGCTTACGTGCCGCTCTACAATCGGTTGAGTGAGCAGGAGCGTGAACACCTGGAGCGGCATGTGCAGCTTTTTCTCGGCAGGAAGCAGTTCGAAGCCTGCGGTGGACTCGATGCTCTGAGTGAGGAGACGCAAGTGACCATCGCTGGCAATGCGTGCATGCTCCTGCTCGGGCGACCTGAGTGTGAACCGTTTCCTGAGCTGAAAAGTATCCTTGTGTATCCCGGTGAGTTTACTGCTCCGGGAGGTCACGATCTGGAGCCGGATCGGGACCTGCTGGGCGAATCGTGGAGCACTGGATCGGTAATTCTGAGCCAGGCTACAGTGCTGGAGGATGCCGAGGCTGGGGCAGACGGTTTCAACGTTGTGCTGCACGAATTCGCGCACCAATTAGATCAGGAATTCGGTGATGCGGAAGGCTTGCCGCAGCTGGACTGTTCCAGCCAGTATCGTTGCTGGGCGGGTGTTTTCCGTGCAGCCTTCGAAAATCACGAAAGGCGTATTTCCCGGGGTTGGAAAACCGTGATCGATCCCTACGGTGCGGAGAACGCCGCGGAATTTTTTGCCTGCGCCACGGAATCGTTTTTCGAGCGGCCGGAAGACCTGCGCCGAGAGATTCGCCCGGTTTTCGACCAACTCGTGCGCTATTATCGGGTCGACCCGAGTGCCTGGCAGACGTGATCGGCAGGTGCCTGCAGCGTGTTGATTCAGGATACGATACGCCTGCCGATATCCAATAATTGCATCACCTCGGCCCGCGATGCGGCGTTGTCCCGGAAAAGACCGTCGACTGCAGAAGTCACAGTCTGGGAACCAGGCTTCTTTACCCCGCGCATTGACATGCAGAGGTGTTCGGCTTCGATTACCACGATCACGCCCTGGGGCTGGAGCTTGTCGCGCAGTGCATCGGCGACCTGCCGGGTCAGGCGCTCCTGTACCTGGGGGCGACGTGCGAATCCCTCGACCACCCGGGCGAGTTTCGAAAGACCGGTCAGCGGGCCACCCTTGCCCGGTATGTAGCCAACATGGGCCCGCCCGAAAAACGGGATCAGGTGATGCTCGCACAGCGAATAGACCGGGATGTCGCGCACCACGATGACCTCGTCATGGTCCACCTCGAAGATTGTTTCGAGATGGCGCTCCGGGCTCTCATGCAGACCACCGCAGGTCTCGGCATACATCCGGGCCACGCGCGCCGGAGTCTCGATCAGGCCATCGCGCTCGGGGTCCTCACCGATGGCGACGAGAATCTCTCGAACTGCCTTTTCAATGCGGGCTTGGTCTATCGTGAATGGAAGGTTCTCAGCGGACATGTTGTCAGGGTAAAGCGTTGTCTATGGAGGGCAAACAGCATCTCAGTCGCCGGCAGTGTCATTGTCGCCCTCAGGGAAAGTCGTAGGTTCCCCGCGGGAAAGGTGACGTGGCTTGATCCAGAGTATCTGGCCGGGACGAACCTCATCTCTGCCCTCCCAGTACAAGGTGAGGGTGGATAAGGATCCCGTTGTGATTTCGGGTTGCCGGCATGGGCATGCCTTGAGCTCCTGTCGTTCACCTACGAATCGAACCTCGTTGACCTCGACCTGAAGAGTATCCGTGCCGGAGGCCTGCAGGACCTCGAGTTCTTCTGGCCGGGTCCATAGCCAGCCGTCGCCCATCTGGCCGGGCGCGGGCGGAGAGGCGATGCCGCGCATGAACGATTCCGGGAGTCGATTGGCCGGACCAAAGAGATTCGCGCAGTAGGCGTCGCAGGGATTACGATACAGGGCCGCCGGTTCTCCCACCTGCAGGAGTTGTCCTTTGCGCATCACGGCAATCTCATCGGCAATGGCCAGAGCATCCTCTGTATCGTGCGTGACGAACAGGCTGGTGGTGCGGGTGTTTTTCAGGATTGCTCTGACATCGTCGCGCAGCTGCTTGCGGAGCGTGGTGTCGAGATTACTGAAGGGTTCATCAAGCAGAAGGATGCGCGGCTCCGGTGCCAGGGCACGGGCAAGCGCGACGCGTTGGGCCTCACCGCCGGAGACTTCACGCGGGTAGCGTCTGCCGTATCCGGAAAGACCGACCAGGGTGAGCATCTCCTCGATTCGAGCTGCTCTCGCTTTGCGTCCGATGCGCTTCAGGCCGTATGCAATGTTGCGGGCAATTGTGAGGTGAGGGAAAAGGGCGCCATCTTGGAAAACCAGGCCGACCCCTCGCTGTTCCGGTGGCGTGATCCGCAGGCAAGTGGAGACGAGTTTTCCTCCGATGTAAATCTCCCCACTATCGGGAATCTCGAGCCCGGCAATCATCCGCAGCAGGGTGGTTTTACCGCTACCGCTTTCCCCGACAATCGCCATTGTATGGCCCTCGGGGATGTCCAGTGTGACACCATTGACCGCCGGCTGCGCGGAATCCCGGCTAAACTGCCTGCGAAGTGACTGGATGCGGAGCGTAGACATCAAATTGCTCTGTATACTGGAGTTCATCGAACAATCATCTTTGGCAGTATCATCGGCTGTGCCATCCTTCCATGAGGCGATTCAGGGGAATCAGGCCGATCATACCTGCAATCACGATGAGTAGCGAGGGCACCGAGCACTCGGCAAGACGTCCTTCGGAGGCCAGGCTGTATGCCTTGGTCGAGAGAGTCTCAAAGTTAAACGGCCGCAGCACCAGCGTGAGAGGAAGTTCTTTCAGGACATCGACGAAAACCAGGATTGCGGCCGCCAGCAGGGGGCCCCGAAGAAGCGGAAGATTAATGCGCAGGAGCGTTCCCAGCGGACTCCTTCCCAGCAATCGCGACGCGGCATCGAGATTGCTGCAGACACGCTCCATTCCTGACTTGAGCGGGTGGTAAGCAACAGCAAGAAAGCGAACCAGGTATGCGACTCCAAGTGCAAACAGGGTGCCGCTGAAAAACAGCGCGGGCTCTGCCCCGAGCCGTTCCTGAGTCCAGGCGACCGGTCCACGATCCAGCCAACCAAGGGGCAGCAGGATGCCAATGGCGATGACCGCACCGGGAACAGCATACCCGAGGGTTGCCGACTGGCAGATGGGAGCAAGCAGGCGGGTGGTCGAGACCCGACGTGCAGAGGAAAGCAGCAAGGCGCCGAGCACGACCGAGAAAGTGCCTGTTGCCGCGATTGCCAAAGTTGACTCGATCAGGCTCCAGAACTTTGGTGTGAGCACTTTCCCGGATGTCTGCAGTGCCCAGCGGGCAAGGCGCCAGCCGGGTATTAAAAACCCCGTTGCGAGGGGAATCAGGCACAACAAAGGGACAATCACGTTGCCGGCTCGGCTCAGCGGTTTACGCAGCGGGGTATGATGAGTGTGGCGCCCGCTGGCAAAAAATCCCTTGTTGCCGCGCTGCAGCCTCTCGGCAACGATCAGGACCAGAACGAATATCATTACCCCAGCCGAGAGGCGAATTGCAGATTCGGCGTCTCCCATCGCCAGCCAGGTTCGGAAAATTCCGACTGTCAGCGTCGGAATGCCAAAAAAAGAAACCGCTCCGTAATCGTTGATCACCTCCATGATGACCAGCGAGAGCCCCGCTGCTATCGCGGGTCGAGCCATCGGCAGGGCGACGCGAAAAAAGGTCGAGGTCATTCCGTGGCCGAGGGTGCGCGAGACCTCGATTGATGAGCAAGCCTGGTAGGAGAAGGCGGCCCTGGACGCGAGATAGACGTACGGGTAGAGCACCGAGGCGAGGATAACCGACACGATACCATAACGCAGGACCGACTCGGCAAGTAGAAAAGCATCCGTGCCGTATGTCTTCCTCACCCAGATCTGCAGTGGAAACGTAGACTGGAGAATGTCCCCATACGCGTAGGCAGCAACGTAGGTGGGAACTGCGAGGGGCAGCACCAGTGCCCAGCTGAAGATTCGGCGACCGGGAAAGTGGAAAGTCGAGACCAACCAGGCTGCGGGGACGCCGATCATCAATGAGAGCAGGCCGGCACTCGATACGAGGATCGCTGTATTCTTTAAATATCCGGGCAGCGTGTGTTGCCGGATGTGCGACCAATTCTCTCCCGGCGACGCGAAAAGATTGGCAAGAATAACCAGCGCGGGAATCGACACGATGAGCGCCAACAGTCCGGCAGTGAAAGTCCAGGGTTCACGCAACTGCACGACCCAACTCCGCATTCGCTGTGACGCTGTTGCGGGAGTGCCACTCCGCGGGGTGGTGAGGGCCGGAATGCCGATGGTGGCTGCCTTGCTGCTGGCCGGATTCATGAGATCATTCTGGTCACCTGTCTTGACCGACCAGTTGACTTGGTTCCGGGAAAGACGCTCCCGGTAGCAGAAGCAACTATTCCCAGCCAGCCAGGTCGAAAGTCTTCACCGCGGCTGCATTGTGCGTGCCAAGCTCACCGAGGTTGAGCGTGTCGGCCTTGTATGTCCCCCAGTTCGTCGTGAGAGGAGACCATTCTGCTGCCGGGTTCACCGGGTATTCGAAATTTGCACTGGCGAAGGCGCTTTGCTGTTCGGTAGCGACCAGAAATTCCAGCAGGACGATTGCGTTTTCCGGGTTTTTCGCGTGTCGGGTTACCCCGGCGCCAGAAATGTTGATGTGCGCGCCGCGACCACCCTGATTGGGAAAAAAGATGCCGATTTTCTGCGCGACCTGCCGATCGGCAGGATCCTCGGAGTTCGCCAGCAAACCGAGATAGTAGGTATTGACGATCGCCACGTCGGCAAGGCCAGCGGCGACTGCTCGCATCTGGTCGCGATCACTGCCTTGCGGTGGACGAGCCATGTTTGCACGCACCCCGCGCGCCCACGCAAGGGCCGCATCGTCTCCCGAATGCGCAATGATCGACGCCAGCAGGGACTGGTTGTAGATGTTGCTGGAGGACCGGGACAGCAATCGTCCTTTCCATGTTCGCTCAGCCAGTGCCTCGTAAGTTGAGAGCTCAGCAGGAGTGACTCTGTCCTTCGCATATGCGATCACCCGTGCTCGTGCTGTCAGTCCGAACCAGTGGCCGTCGCTTTCGCGAAGATGCGCGGGAATATCTCTCTGGAGAATCTCCGAGGTCACCGGGCGCAACAGCCCGGCTTGCTGTGCCCGCTCTAATCGGCCCGCATCCGCCGTAATCAAGAGGTCAGCAGGAGATCCCGCGCCCTCCGATTTGAGCCGTTCGATCAATTCATCTGCCTCAGCCTTGACGATGTTTACCTCGATGCCGGTTTTGCTGGTAAAGGCCTCGAAGAGTGTTTCATCCGCCTCGTAATGGCGGTGGGTGTAGAGATTGACTTCGCCTCCGGAATGAGCTTCAACGGAATGGTGCTCGGCGCGAACCACTTGCTCCCCACCGAGGAGGACTGTGCCAGCGACAAGGAAGAGGAGGCGGATCAAGCTGGAGAGTCTCATAAGCATTGAGTCTTTCACCTATTGAGACACAATCTCAACAAAAAAAGATAGTAAACCCGGAAGAGTGATTCGGAGGTGTGGCAGCACCCTCAAACAAACCCCCGCCACGCAATGCAGGCGGCAGGAAGCCGGGACGCGGAACCGCCAGTTCTTTCTAGCCCGCCTTCGCGTCCTCGTCAGCTTTCGGAGCACCATCCTCCGCGCCGACAACTTCATCGCTTTCTTCTCCGGCTCGCTTCAGTTCGTTCTCGAATTCCTGTCGTCCGCGTTTGAATTCCCCCATGCTCTTGCCCATGCTACGAGCGAGTTGAGGAAGTTTCTTTGCACCGAAAAGCAGGATGACGATGAAAAGAATGATGCCGAACTCCATGGGGCCGATCGGCCCGAGAAGGGCAAGAGGTGCGCTGATTACATTCATGGTGTCTGGTTATATATACGGTGCTTTGACGGCGATGCTATCACGAAAGTAATCTGGCATCACGACTGCGTGTCGGTTTGCGAGTTCGCCGCCTTGAGATGGCTTTCGGTGGCGTCCTCAGCGGATGGAATCTGACTTCGTGTGCGTGACGGGAAGATCAGAAATACAAGGTGATCGAGTGGATCAGCAGCACGGTAAGTCCGAAAAGGACAGCGAGCAGAAACAGGAACTGCAACAAGTGCATCAAGCGGCGCATGCCGACCTGCTTGCTTTGAAGGCGTGTGAGACGGCTGCCGCGCTGGCCGCGACCGCCCTTCGGAGATCGACTGGTGGGG